>JANNJX010000813.1:0-17961 GCA_031396005.1 Burkholderiales bacterium | reverse complement strand
CCACCAGCCCCGCCAGCAAGGCCGGCCAGACCAGAGGCTGCACGATTCGCGATGCCACCATCAGCAGCGCGATCGAAACACCCATTTTCACCATCAACCAGAACATGAAGCTGACGGCGCTGCCGACAGGCGACATGCTGGTGAGCGCGCTGGTCATGCCGCGCGCCATCAACGCGCCCGGCACCACCACCACGCCGGCGCCATACAGCGCCGACCAGAACACTTCCATCCGGCCGGTGGCAACACCTGCAATCAGCGCCACCACCAACCCGACCACGATCTGCACCGCGATCACCCGCCACGGGTTCACCGCGTGCGAGTCTTTTGCAGCCAATTCGCGGGCTTGTTCCCGCGTCAGGGCCTTGAACGGAACCTCGCTGCCGTCATCTGTGTCTTCGTCTTTCCACGCGTTCACGGATGCATCCGGCAAAGCCGCGGGATTATAGGGTGGAGCGGCGGACGGTCGGCGCCGTGCAACCGGTCACCGACTGTTCCCGCGGGGCAAGCGCAAAGCAGGATGATGTGCGAATGACACAACCCGTTTTCTGGCAAGCACTGCAAGCCCGCATCCGCGGCTCGCTGCCCGATCGCCATCAGCTCGCCGGGCACCGTTGGCTGGCGCCGATTGCGCACCGGCTTACCGAGCACGGCCTGTGGCACGCCAAGACCGAATCGGTGGCGCGCGGAGTGGCGATCGGTTTGTTCTGGGCGTTCCTGCTTCCGGTTGCGCAGATTCTGGTCGCCGCAGCGCACAGCGTCTGGTGGCGCGCCAACATCCCGGTGGCCGCTGGCGTCACGCTCATCACCAACCCGTTCACGATCGGCGGCTGGTTGTGGCTGGCCTATCAGACGGGTTCGATCTTCATCGCGCCCGATGCCGCCACGCCGGTGTCCGAAGGCTGGCTCGGCACGCTGCAGGCGCTCGGCTGGCCGACGGTGCTGGGCATGGTCTTGTTCGCCGTCGGCGGTGCGGTGCTCGGCTACTTCGGCGTGAAGCTGTTCTCCCGCGTCAGCCTGGCGTGGCGGATGCGGCAGCGCACGCTGCGCCAACGCGCGGCGCGCGTGTGACACTGGCGCGGTCATGATGAAGCGCTGCCTGCTTGCCCTCTTGGCCGCCACAGCGCCGCTGGCGGTGGCTGCGCAGTCCGCGGTCGTCAAGACCGACGAGGTGCGCACCGAGCTGGTGGTGCATGCGCCCGAGGGCGTGTCGCCCGGCAAGCCGGTCTGGCTCGGCCTGGCGATCGAGCATGCGCCGCATTGGCACACTTACTGGAAGAACCCGGGCGACTCGGGCCTGCCGACGACGCTGGCGTGGCAGTTGCCGGTCGGCGTGAGCGCCGGCGAGATCGCCTGGCCGACGCCCAAGCGCTTGCCGGTCGGTCCGCTGGTGAACTACGGCTACGAGGACAAGCTGCTGCTGCCGGTTCCGGTGACCGTCGCGCCCGACTTCAAGGGCGAGAGCCTGGACGTCAAGCTGTCGGCTCAGTGGCTGGTCTGCAAGGATGTGTGCATCCCGCAGCAAGGCGAATTCGCGCTGCGCGTGGCGGTGAACGCGACGTCGGCGGCGCACAGCGCTTTGTTCGCAGCGACTTGGGCAGCGCAGCCAAAAGACGTGACGGGTGCGAAAGTCAGCGCCGAGCTGGTCGACGACGCCAAGGCCTTGCGCGTCGTCATCGGCGGCCTGCCGGCAGCCGTGCAAGGCAAACAGCTGTCGTTCTTTGCCGAAGCAGCGGGTGTGATCGACCATGCGGCGAAGGTCAACGGCACCTGGGACGGCGCAACCTGGCGCGCCGACGTGCCGATCTCGCCGCAGCGCTTCGAGAGCCCGTCGAAGATGCATGCCGTGCTGACCTCACCGGGGCAAGCAGCCGGCATGCGCGTAGGCTTCGCGATTGCCGGCGCGTGGCCGGCGTTGACGCCGCCCGCGCCGGTGGCGGAAATCTCCACGCCCGCGGCCGCTGTCGCCCCGCCGCCGCCCGAGTTCGGTTTTGCCGTGGCGCTGCTGTTCGCCTTCATCGGCGGTGCGCTGCTGAACCTGATGCCCTGCGTGTTTCCGATCCTGTCGCTCAAAGTGCTCGGCTTTGCCGGCCACGCGCACAGCCGGCGCGCGCTGGTCGGCGGCGGCATCGCCTACACCGCGGGCGTCGTGCTGTCGTTCGTCGCGCTGGCGGCGCTGTTGATTGCGTTGCGCGCTGGCGGCGAGCAGATCGGCTGGGGCTTCCAGTTGCAGTCGCCGGGATTCGTTGTTGCGCTGGCCGTGCTGTTCACGATGATTGCGTTGAACCTCGCCGGTTTGTTCGAGTTCGGCACCGTGTTGCCGAGCGGCCTCGCGTCCGCGCGACTGCGCCATCCGCTGGCCGACAGCTTTCTCACCGGCGTGCTCGCCGTCGCCGTCGCCTCGCCGTGCACCGCGCCGTTCATGGGTGCGGCGCTGGGTTTTGCGTTCACGCTGCCGGCCGCGCAATCGCTGCTGTTGTTCGCCGTGCTCGGCCTGGGCATGGCGCTGCCGTACCTGGTGATGAGCCTGTGGCCCGCGGTCACGCGCGCGATGCCGCGGCCCGGCGCGTGGATGGCGACCTTCAAGACCGTGATGGCGTTCCCGATGCTGGCCACCGTCGTCTGGTTGGTGTGGATCCTCGGCCAGCAAACCAGCATCGACGGCGCCGCGGCGCTGCTCGCAGTCCTCGTCGCGCTCGCCTTTGCGCTGTGGGCCTGGGGCCGCATCGACAGCACGCGCATGGCGCGCGCGGTGTGGAGCACGCTCGGCGTGGCGCTGCTCGGCCTGTCGATCGCCTGGGCGTTGCCGACCTGGCGCGAAGCGCAGGCCGCGCCCGCGGCGGCATCGAGCACCGAGCGCTGGCAGGCCTGGAGCCCGGAGCGCGTGGCCGCGCTCAACGCCGAAGGCCGCACGGTGTTCGTCGATTTCACCGCGGCCTGGTGCGTGACGTGCCAGGTCAACAAGCGCTCGACGCTGAACGACGCCGCGTTGACGGCCGAGATGGACGCGGCGCGCGTCGTGCTGCTGCGCGCCGACTGGACGCGGCGCGACGCCACCATCAGCAACGAGTTGTCACGTCTCGGACGCAACGGCGTGCCGGTGTATGCGATCTACCGTCCGGGCCAAACGCAGCCGACGCTGCTGCCCGAACTGCTCAGCGTTTCAACCGTGCGCGACGCGCTGGCGTTGCGAGCCAAGGAGTCTCCGCAATGAAGTTCTTGTTGTCTGCATTGATGCTCGCCGCCGCGTCGGCTCATGCCGCGCCCGCCGTCGTCGGCCAACCGGCGCCGGCCTTCAGCGTCAGCGACGCCAGCGGCAAGGCCGTGTCGCTCGCTGATTTCAAAGGCAAGACCGTCGTCCTCGAATGGGTCAACCCGGGCTGCCCCTATGTGCGCAAGCATTACGACAGCGCCAACATGCAAGCCACGCAGAAAGGCGCGGCCGACAAGGGTGTGGTCTGGCTCGCCGTCAACTCGACCCATGTCGGCGCCGGCGACTACAAGAAACCGGCCGAGATGGCGGCATGGATGCAGCAGCAGAAGGCCGCCGCGACGCACACGCTGATGGACAGCGACGGCAAGATCGGCCGCGCCTACGGCGCACGCACGACGCCGCACATGTACGTGGTGGACGCGAAGGGCACGCTGGCCTATGCCGGCGGCATCGACGACAAGGCCACCGCCAATCCGGCCGACGTGAAGACGGCGAAGAACCACGTCAACGCAGCGCTCGGCGACGTGCTCGCCGGCAAACCGGTGGCACAGGCGACGACGCGGCCGTATGGCTGCTCGGTGAAGTACTCGGACGGCTGACAGCTCGCCATCTCCGTTCGCACTGACCCTTCGATCCCTCAGGGCAAGGTTAGCCCTTCGGGCGTATCGAAGGGCCTGACGGGGACCGCCAGCTTCAAGTGATAACCGACTGCTGAGCGATCCCGCCGTCGACGAGCACGTGCTGTCCGGTCATGCCGTCGCTGTCATCGGCGGCAAGGAACAGCGTCGCCCGCGCCACATGCCCCGGATCGAGGCGGATCTTCAAACATTGCGCGTCCAAAAACTCCTGGTCCGCCGCCGGGTCGCGGTGCAGCGTGGTCTGGCGGTCGGTGACGATCGCGCCCGGCACCAAGGCGTTGACGCGGATGCAACGCGCGCCGAGCTCGCGCGCCAATGTGCGTGTCAGACCGAGGATGCCGGCCTTGGCCGTCGTGTAGCCGACGAGGTTCGGCCGGCCGCGCATCCAGCTCACCGAGCCCATGTTGACGATGCTGCCGCCACCAGACTTCTCCATGCCCGCGGCCACGGCCTGGATGGCGAAGAAGTAGTGCTTGAGGTTGAGCGCGATGCGGTCGTCCCAGAACGCGCTCGTCACCTCCTCCATCTTGTGCCGGTCGTCGCGGCCGGCGTTGTTGATCAGCACGCGGATCGGGCCGACTTCATCGGCCACACGCGCCAGCAACGCCTGATACGCCGCCACGTCGCGCACGTCGCAGGCGCCGTACCACGGGGCCGAGTGGCCGGCCGCGACGGTCTCGCTGATCAGCAGCTTGCCGCCATCGGGCTTCGTGCCGCAGAAGGCGACCTTCGAGCCTTGCGCCGCGAATGCGCGCACGAGTTCGGCGCCGATGCCGGAGCTGCCGCCGGAGATGAAGACGACACGGTCTTGCAGCGATGTGTAGCGCGTATAGGTCATGTGGGTTCTCTCACAAGCGCGCGAAGTTCGCCGGTAACCCCGGCGCCTCGACACGCAGTTGCAGCACGCAGCCCGCGAGCGGTTCACGCGCGAGTTCGTCGGCCGGCCGCTTCTCGCGCGCCGTCGTGACGTACAGCGTCTTCAAGTCCGCGCCGCCGAAGCAGGGCATCGTCGGGCAGCGCACCGGCAGCGCGATCTCTTGTGCGACTGAGCCGTCGGGCGCGATGCGCAGCAGACGCGCGCCTTCGAACATCGCGCACCAGTAGTGGCCTTCGACATCCACCGCGGCGCCGTCGGGGCGACCGCCGTAGGTGGCGAGGTCTTGATCGACTGCCTTGACGGGGAACTGCACGAACACGCGCTTGTTCGAGATTGCACCGCCGGCACGTTCGAAGTCGAACGCGAAGACGGAGTGCGCCTTGGTGTCGGACCAGTACATCGTGCGCGCGTCGGGGCTCCACGCCAGGCCGTTGCTGACGGTGATCTTGTCGGCCATCTTGTCGAGCTTGCCGCCAGCGTAGCGGTAGAGCGCCGCCTTGGGCTCGCGCGGCTCGTGGATCGTGCCGACCCAGAGGCGGCCCTGCGCGTCGGCCTTGCCGTCGTTGAAGCGTTCGGTGGTCGGGTCGTACGGCGGTTTGTCGAGCAGCGGTTTGGCTTTACCGGTGCGCGTGTCGAAGCGCACGAGGCCGCTGCGCAGCGCGACCAACAGTCCGCCTTCCATCAGCGGCGCGCAGCAGGCGACGTCGGTCTTGAAAGGCCATTGCGCGTGCTCGCCGCTCGTCGGGTCGAAGCGGTTCAGCGAATGGCCGGGGATATCGCACCAGTACAGCACTTGCTCGGCCGGATGCCATAGCGGCGATTCGCCGAGCAGACTCGGCGCAACACCAGGCAGCGACGAGATGTCGTTCAAGCCGCGCTGACCTCGATCTTCATCCACGCGTCCATCGTTTCCGCCGCGCCGAGCGCCACCAGACCGTGTGCCGCCGGGTCGGCCATGTGGATGGCGTTGCTGACATGGCTCACCGGCTCGATGCAGAAGTAGTCGCTGTTGGGCGGTGTGTAGACGACGACGTACGGCAGCGATGACGTGAGCGACACCGACAGCGCTTCGTCGCGCACGCGAGCCGCGCCCTGCCAGCCGTCGAAGCAGTGGTCGTAGTTCAGGTGTCGCAGCTCGCCGTCGATGCCGTTCTGCGAGACGCGGCGCGTCGGCAGATGTGTTGCGGCGTCGGACTCCCAGCGCCCGCTGCACTCGACATGCAGGCGGCTGCGGCTGCGCTTGGGGAAGTACGGGTGCCAGCCCAGGCCCACCGGCTGCGTGCGCGCGTCGATGTTGGTGAACCGCAGGCGCACCGTCAATGTGTTGTCGGTCAGCTCGAAGCGCTGCATCAGATCGAAAGTGAACGGCCAGTGCGCGTCGCTGCGCTGCGTGCACATCAGCTCGGCCGAGTTGGCGTCTTGCTGCGTCACGCGCCACGGTTGCGTCCAGGCGCTGCCGTGCAGCGAGTGCGGGTAGCCGTCGCCGAAATTGGCCGCCGTGGTGTGCTCGCGGCCGAGCCAGCGAAAGCGCTTGTAGCCCAAGCGGCCGGAATACGGCGCGAGCGGGAAGCAGGCCGATTGACGTGGCGCCTCGAGCGCGGCGGGCTCCACACTGCGCAGCACCGGCGTCTGGCCATGCCAGAGGCCGGCGATCGAGCCGCCGAGGTCGGGACGCAGCGCCAGGCGCAACGGGCCGGCGCGCAGTTCCAACGGGTTGTTCTGATTCATGCGATGACCTGTGCAGATGCCGACGACGTCTGCATCCTAACGACATGCGCGGGCGCCTCACCAGCCCGCAGGCAAGACTTCCGACAACGCAACGACACGCCCTTCGTCGATGCTCTTGTGCGCGGCCAAGCCGGTGGCGACGGCGCGCAAGCCCTCTTCGAGCGCAATCTCCGGCGGCAGACCGTTGCGCACCGCGTGCGCGAAGCGCTGGTGCTCGATGTAGCTGGCGCCGAAGTGCTGGCCGAGGTATTTGATGTTGGTGTCGCGGATCTGGCGCACGGCCACGCCCTTGGCGGTGCCCGACGGCTGGCCCCAGACGTCGCGCCGGCCCCAGTCGGAGCGAAGGCCGTAGCGCATCACGCCCGAGGGCAGCAGCGATTCGAGCTTGCCTTCGGCGCCGACGATGACGACATGCTCGTTGTCGATCGAGTTCTCGGCGAACATGCACAGGTCGAGCGACGCGCGCGCACCGCTGCCGTACTCGACGATGACGTAGGCGCTGTCGAGGACGTCGGGTGTTCTGCCGTCGACCTTCTCGTCGAGGTGATTGACGCGCTGCCCGCCCGAAGCGAAGACGCGCGTCGGCTTCTCTTTCAGGATGAAATCCATCAGGTTGAAGTAGTGGCAGCACTTCTCGACCAGCGTGCCGCCGGTGTTGGCATTGAAGCGGTTCCAATCGCCGACCTTCGGATAGAACGGTTCGCGGTGTTCGCGTATCGCCACCTGGTGCAGCGTGCCGACGCCCCCCTCGTGCGCGATGCGGATCATCTCGGCCACCGGCGGCATGTAGCGGTATTCCTGCGCCACCCAGACGATGCCTTTGCTTTTGCGCTCGGCACGCTCGATCATTTCGACGCCGTCGGTGATCTTGGTCACCAGCGGCTTCTCGCACAGGATGTGCAGGTCGGTGGCCAGCGCGTCGCGCATGACCTCGATGTGCGTGAAGTTCGGGCTGGCGACGACGAGCGCGTCGCACAGGCCGCTGTTCAACAACTCGCGGTGGTCGTCGAACAGTTGCACCTTGCCGCCCGCGATCGCCGCCGACTGCTCGCGGCTGTCCGGCGACGGATCGGCGATGGCCGTGACCTCGGCGCCGCCCATCGCGCGCAGGTTCTCGATATGTTCGCGGCCCATGCTGCCGCAACCGATGATGCCGTAGCGAATCATGGCTAGCCTTTCAAACCGCCTTGCGTCAACCCACCGACCACGCGCTCCTGGAAGATCGCGATCAGGACCGCGATCGGCACGATGGCCACGATCAGTGCGGCCGAGATGATCGGCCACGGAAACGTGAACTCGCCCTGGTACAGCGTGATGCCCACCGGCAGCGTGCGGAAGTTCGGATTGCTGTTCAACGACAGCGCGAGCAGGAACTCGTCCCAGGAGTTGACGAACGCGAGGATGCCGGCGGTGAAGACGCCGGGCGCGGCCAGCGGCACGACGACGCGCACCAGCGCGCCCATGCGCGTGCAGCCGTCGATCATCGCAGCGTTCTCCAGATCCTTCGGGATGCTCTGGAAGAAACTGACCAGCACCAGCGTGCACACCGGCAGGTTGAGCACGATGTACGGCAGCACCAGCGCGGTGTAGCTGTTGAGCAGGCCGAGCGTGCGCATGGTTTCGAAGATCGGCACCAGCAGCGTCACCAGCGGGAACATGCTGGAGGCGACGATGCAGGTCAGGATCAGTTGCCGGTTCTTCAGGTTCAGGCGTGCGATGGCGTAGGCGGCGAGCGAGGACACCAGCAGCGAGAACACGGTCGCACTCAGCGCCACCGCCAGGCTGTTGCCCAGGTACTTCAGCAGTGGCTGGTCGGTGAAGGCCTGCACGTAGTTCTGCAGCGTCGGGTTGTGCGGCCAGTAGGTGATGGGCTTGCTGACCAGCTCGGTCTCGGTCTTGAGCGAGGTGAGCAGGATCCAGACCGCGGGGAAGAAGCCGTTGATGACGACGATGCCGGCCGCGATGAGGCGCAGGCTCTTTGCATCCCAGATTGATTTCATGCGTTCCTCCCGATGCGCTTGAGATAGAAGGCGGTGACGAACATCGACAGCACGAACATGCACACCGCCAGCGTCGAGCCGTAGCCGACGTCGAGGTAGTCGATGGTGGTCTTGTGGATCAGCATCGCCAGCGTCTCGGTAGCGTTGCCGGGGCCGCCCTTGGTCATCGTGTACGGGATGTCGAAGGTCTGCAGCGCAGTGATGGTGCGAAAGATCAGCGCGACGATGATCGACGGCATCAGCATGGGGATCGTGATCTGCCAGAACTGCTGCCACTTGCTGGCGCCGTCGACCTCGGCCGCTTCGTAGAGCGTCTTCGGGATCATCTGCAGCCCGGCAAGCAGGATCAGCGCCATGAAGGAGCTGGTCTTCCAGATGATCGTCAGACAGATCGCGGCGAAGGCCCAGTTCGGCCGCAGCAACCACATCGCCGGTTCGCTCGGCGCGGCCACGCGACGCACCACGTCGTTGACGACGCCGTACTCGGTGTGGAAGAACCACGCGAAGATCAGGCCGGCGAAGGCCAGCGGCAGCGCCCAGGGCAGCAGCAGCGCCAGGCGCACCGGCCATTTGCGCTTGAACGGCAGGTTGGCCAGCATCGCCAGGCCCAGGCCGACGACGAGCGCGCCGGGCACGGTGATGAGCGTGATCAACACGGTGTTCTTGGTCGCGTTCCAGAAGTCGTGGTCCTTGAACACCAGCAGGTAGTTCTCGATGCCGACGAACTTGACGCCGCTGCCGCCCGACAGGCGCAGGTCGAAGAACGAGTTGAAGATCAGCTTGCCGATCGGGTAGACCACGATCAGTGCGAGCAGCACAAAGGCGGGGGCAAGGAGGAGGAAGCCGAGCGTTTTTTCGCTCGGATCGCGCCACTTGTCGAAGGCGGTGGTTGTCATGTCGTTGCCCCCTCCCCCTTGACGGGGGAGGGTTGGGGTGGGGGTGAGGCGAGAGCCTGCGCAATCGCCTCCAACACGCCTTGCATATTGCTCATCACGTCGTTGTTCCAGAACCGAATCACGTTGAACCCCTGTGACTTCAACCATGCATCGCGCAGCGCATCGTGCTGCGAGCCCTTGTGCTGCCCGCCGTCGAGCTCGACGATCAATCGGCGCTCCATGCACACGAAATCGGCAACGTAGCAACCCAACGGCACTTGTCGTCTGAAGCGGCAACAGAGTTGTTTTGCACGAAGATGACTCCACAGCGCTCGCTCAGCATCGGTGGAGGAGGAGCGAAGCGCCCGCGCAAACCGGATCTGTTCTGCGTTGAGCTTAGGCACGATTCCACCCCCACCCCGACCCTCCCCCGTCAAGGGGGAGGGAGAAATGCATCACCGCATGACGCGAGCCAGACGACTTTCAATCTCGGTCACGCCTTCGGCAGGCGTCTTCGTGCGCGCCAGCACTGCGCTCGTCGTCGTGCGGATGATGTCGCTGACCTGGCCGTAGTCCTTGCTCATCGGGCGGCTCTTGCCGGCGATGACGACGTTGCCGGCGTCTTTGAACCAGGGCACGGCCTTGGTCACGTCGGCGTCGGTGTAGACGCCGGGGTAGGTGGCGAGCAGCGAGCCCTCGACGGCCAGGAACTTGCTCGACTCGGGGCTGGCCAGGTGCTTGACCAAGTTCGCCGCAGCCTGCTTGTTCTTCGAGAACGCGCTGACCGCCCACTGCCAGCCGCCGACGCAGGTGGCGCTCTTGCCGCCGGCCATCGCCGGCAGTGGCATCACGCCGACCTTGCCCTTGACCTGCGAATCGGCGTCGTCCTTGAAGCGGTCCCAGGCAAAGCCCCAGTTGATCGCGAACACGACCTGGCCGGCCTTGAACTCGTTGACGGTGTCGGGCGTTTTCACTTCAGCGACGTTCTTCTTGATCACGCCCTGGTCCACCATCGTCAGCCACTGCGTCAGGCCCTTGGTGGCCGCCGCCTTGTCGAGCGTCATCTTGCCGCTGGCATCGTTGAAGTCCTTGCCCTGACCCCAGTACGGCAACAGGAAAGTGCAGACCGCGCCTTCGATCGGCGCGCCCTGGATGCTCAAGCCCTGCAGGTTCGCATTGCCCTCGGCCTTCTGGATCTTCGTCGCCGCAGCGCCGAGCTCGTCCCAGGTGGTCGGCTCCTTGACGCCGTGCTTGTCGAGCAGGTCTTTGCGGTAGTACATGAACATCGCGTCGGCAAACGCCGGCATCGCGGCGACCTTGCCGTCGACGACGTTCGACGTGCTGTACACCGGCAGGTAGGGCTTCAACACGTCGGCCGGCTTGCCGATGTAGGCATCGAGCGGCTCGAGCCAGCCCGCCCCGTAGTACTGCGCCGGGTTGACGATGTCGATCAGGTAGATGTCGATCGCCGGGTCCTTGGCGTTGAGCACGGTGCTCAGGTACTGGCGCTGCAGCTCGCTGGTGGCGCCGCCGGTTTCGATGTCGATCTTCACGCCCGGGTTTTTTGCTTGGTACTGGTCGAACAACTTGCGCATCAGGTCGGGGCGCTGGTTGGCGCCGCCGGAGAACACGCGCAGCGTGGTTTGCTGGGCGTGGGCGGTGGCCGACACGCCGAGCGCGAGCGCGGCGGCGGCGAGCGTGGTGAGGGTGGAACGACGCAACATGCTGTATGTCTCCTTCGTGTGAATCAATCGAGGCAATCAAACGGTGGCCGCAACCGGCGCGGTCATCAACGCTCCTGCAGGCCGTTGGCGGCGACCAGGCGCTTGAACTTTTCGTATTCGGCGAGCGCGAACCGCTTGAACGCCGCGCCGTCGCGGTAGACCAGCGGGCTGTTCGCGGCTTGCGCGCGCGCCTTGTAGAGCGTGGAGGCGGTGGCAACTTCGCAGGCGCGCTCCAGCTTGGCGCGCACATTGGCCGGCAACCCCTTGGGCGCAACCAGCCCGCCCCACACCGAGCCGCGCACCGGCAGACCGAGCTCCTTGGCCGAGGGCACAGTCTCGAAGCCGGGTACGCGCGCATCGGTCAGCGCCACCAGCGCGCGTAGCTGATGCTGCACGGCCACCGGCGGTGTCTCGTTGAACATCGCCAGCTCGCCGTTCTTCAGCGGCACGACCATGTCGCCGCTGCTCTTGTAGGGCACGTGCAGCACCTCGATGCCATGGTGCTGCCACTGCTGCAAGGCGCTGATGTGCGGCATCGTGCCGATGCCCGACGAGCCGTCGTCGAGCTTGCCCGGGTTCGCCTTGGCGCACGCCAGCAGCGCGCGGTAGTCCTTGTGCGGCGACGCCTGCGCCACCATCGTCAGCATCGGCACGTCGTAGGTGCCGCAAAGGTAGTCGAAGCTCTCGGGTGTGTAGCCGGTGTTGTCGCGGCGCGCCGGTTGAATGGTGAGCGGGCCGATGGTGGTCATCGACAGCGTGTGGCCGTCGGCTTTGGCGCGGGCCACGTTGCCCATCGCGATCGAACCGCCGGCGCCGGCAGTGTTGACGACCACCGCCGAGCCGCCGAGCGCGCGGCCGAACTCGTCGGCGAGCAGGCGCGCCATGATGTCGGTCGTGCCGCCGGAGCCGAAGGGCACGACGATCTGCACCGGCCGCTCCGGGAACGCCTGCGCTGCCGCGAACGTCGTCGCGAGCAGCGCGGCGGTGCCGACGAGGCGTTGAAGCATTTTCACAGCGCGTTGCCCGAGCCGGCGTCGAACAGACGCATGTGACGCGGGTTGACGTGGACCTGCAGCCGCGTCCCCGGCGCCTCGCGAAAACTGGCCGGGCAGCGCGCGATCATTTCCGACGCGCCGATCTTCAACGTCGCCAGCGTCTCGGCGCCGAGCGGCTCGAGCAGCGACACCTCGGCCGGCAGCGCAATGTCGTCGGCCGCCTGGCTGGCCAGCGTCAGGTTCTCGGGGCGGATGCCGAACTTCAATCTTGCCGCGCCGTCGGCCCGCGAGGCCAGCGCCGACGGCACCACGATCTGCGTGCCGTTGCCGAGGTCAGCGCGGCCGCTGGCCAGCGTGCAGTCCACCAGGTTCATCGCCGGTGCGCCGGTGAAGCCGGCCACGAACAGCGCCGCCGGCTGGTTGTAGATGATGTCCGGCGTGTCGTACTGCATTTTCTTGCCGGCGCTCAATACCGCGATGCGGTCGGCCATCGTCATCGCTTCCACCTGATCGTGGGTAACGTAAATGATCGTCGCGCCCAGGCGCTGGTGCAGGCGCTTGATCTCGCTCCTCATCTCCCCGCGCAACTGCGCATCGAGGTTGGACAGCGGCTCGTCGAACAGAAAGACCTTCGGCTGACGCACGATGGCGCGGCCGATCGCCACTCGCTGGCGTTGCCCGCCCGACAACGCGCCGGGCCGGCGCTCGAGCATGTGGTCGATGCGCAGCAGCTTGGCCGCGTCCATCACGCGCATCTTGATCTCGGCCTCGTCGGTGCCGCGCAGGCGCAGGCCGAAGGCCATGTTGTCGTACAGGTTCTTGTGCGGGTAGAGCGCGTAGTCCTGGAACACCATCGCGATGTCGCGCGCACGCGGCGGCAGATCGTTGACGACCTGGTCGCCGATCTTGATCGTGCCGCCGGAGATCGTCTCCAGCCCGGCGATCATGCGCAGCAGCGTGCTCTTGCCGCAGCCTGACGGCCCGACGAAGACGACGAACTCGCCGTGCTTGATGTCGAGGTCGATGCCATGAATGACGTTGGTCTTGCCGTCGTAGCTTTTGACAACGCCTTTGAGATCGACTGCGGCCATCACGCCCTCCGATGGGCCGCCCCGAGGAGGGCGAGCGCCCCCTTGGGGGGCAGTGAAGCGGCAACGCCGCAAACGTGGGGGTTCATCAGTACCCTCCAGTGGAAGTTTGGGTGCCGCCGGACAAGGTGTGCACATGGGTTTCCCCATCGGGCGTGGTCAGCGCCTTGACCGCCGCCTGCGCGCCGCGCATCAACAGGCCCAGGTCGCTGCCGATGGCCACGTAGTCGAAGCCCATCGCGCGGTACTGCACCACCAGCTCCGGCGTGCCGCCGACCGTGCCCACCGGCATGCCGACCGCGTTGCAGCGCCGCGCGGCGTCGGCCATCACCGCCATGACGTCGGCGTGGGTTGTGTTGCCGGCGTGGCCGAGCGCGGCCGAGAGGTCGCCCGGGCCCATGAACAGCGAGTCCACACCGGGCACGGCAGCGATCGCTTCCAACTGCGCCACCGCGGCTGGCGTTTCGAGCTGCAGCACGGCGCCGACCGTCTTGTTGGCGGTCTTGGCATAGTCGGGCACGGTGCCGAACTTCGAGCCGCGGCTCATGCCCGCCAGGCCGCGGATGCCTTCGGGCGGATAGCGTGTGGCGGCCACCGCGCGCCGCGCTTCGTCGACGTTCTGCACGAACGGGATCAGCAGCGTCTGCGCGCCGGCGTCGAGCACGCGCTTGATGCTCACCGTGTCGTTCCACGGCACGCGCACGATCGGCACCATCTTCGTGTTGCCGGCGGCCTGCAGCAGATGGATCACCTCCATCATGTCCAGCGGCGTGTGCTCCATGTCGATCACGCCCCATTGGAAGCCGGCGTGGCCCATGGCCTCGGTGACGAGCGGACTGGCGGCCATGATCCAGGTGCCCAGCGGCGCTTGCGAGCCGGCGGATTGGAGCAATTGGCGTAGCGGGTTCAATGACATGCGTTCTCCTCAATAGATCACCGGCTCGGGCGTCGCGTCGGGCCCTTGCAGGAAGTCGAAGTCGCAGCCTTCGTGGGCCTGCGTCACATGGGCGCGGTAGAGCTTCGCGAAACCGCGCGCATAGGGTTCGGGGCGGAGCCGCCAGGCGGCGCGGCGGCGCGCGAGTTCGTCGTCGGCCACATCCAGGTGCAGGCGGCGCGACCCGACATCGACCTCGATCCAGTCGCCGGTCTCGACGAGCGCGAGCGGCCCGCCGATGGCTGCTTCAGGGCTGACATGCAGGATGCAACTGCCGTAGTGGGTGCCGCTCATGCGCGCGTCGGAGATGCGCACCAGGTCGCGCACGCCGGCGTCGAGCAGGCGCTTGGGGATCGGCAGCCCGCCCCACTCGGGCATGCCCGGCGCGCCGACCGGTCCGGCATAACGCAGCACGAGCACGCTCGATTCGTCGCAGTCGAGTGCCGGGTCGGCGCAGCGCTGGTTCATCTCGCCCGGGTCGTCGAAGACGATCGCTCGCCCGCGGTGTTTGAGGAACTTCGGACTCGCGGCGCTGGCCTTCATGACCGCGCCTTCGGGTGCGAGGTTGCCGCGCAGCACGGCAAGTGCGCCGTTGGCGCTGACCGGGTTCGACAACGGCCGGATCACGGCGTCGTCGAGTACCTGCACGCCGTCGAGGTTGTCGCCCAGGGTCTTGCCGTTGACGTTGCGCTCGGCCAGCGACAGGTGCGGCACGAGCCGCGTCATCAGCGCCGGCAGGCCGCCCGCGTAGTGAAAGTCTTCCATCAGCCGGTCGCCGCTGGGGAACAGGTTGGCCAGCACCGGCACCTTGCGGCCGACGGCGTCCAGATCGCCCAACGTGAGCTCGACGCCGGCACGACGCGCCATGGCGATGATGTGCACCGCGGCGTTGGTCGAGCCGCCGAGCGCCATCTGCACGGCGGCCGCGTTCATGAACGCGCCCCGCGTCAGGATCTGCCGCGGCGTCAGGTCGTCCCAGACCATCTGCACGATGCGCTCGCCGCAAGTCGTGGCCATGCGCGTGTGCGCTGCATCCATCGCGGGGATCGCGGTCGAGCCGGGCAGCGCCAGGCCGAGCGCTTCGACGACCCCCGTCATCGTGCTCGCCGTGCCCATGGTGTTGCAGGTGCCGGGGCTGCGCGTCATGTGCGCTTCGAGCCGCACCCACTCCGCGTCGCTGACCTTGCCGGCCTGGTACTCGTCCCAGAACAGCCGCGTGTGCGTGCCGGCGCCGACCTTGCGCTCGGGCTCGCCTGGCTTCAGGTAGCGGTCGTTCAACATCGGCCCGGCGCTGCAGAAGATCGTCGGCAGGCCCATGCTGATCGCGCCCATCACCGTGCCCGGCGTCGTCTTGTCGCAGCCGGCCAGCAGCACCACGCCGTCCACAGGCAGCGAGCGCAGCAACTCCTCGACCTCCATCGCCAGGAGATTGCGATAGAGCATGGTGGTGGGCTTGACCATGACCTCGCCGAGCGACAGCGCCGGCAACTCGAACGGATAGCCGCCGGCCATCAGCACGCCGCGCTTGACGGCCTCGGCGCGCTCGCGCAGGTGCGCGTGGCACGGCGACAGGTCGCTCCAGGTGTTGACGATGGCGATGCACGGCCGCTGCATCACGTCCTCGCGCCGCACGCCCTGCTGCTGCATGCGCTGGCGGTGCGCAAAGGCGCGCATGCCGCCGGCGGCGAACCAGCGTCGGCTGCGCAGATCAGCGAGCGTCTTCGTCATCGGTTGCAGGATTCGCGCAAGGGTTCAGCGAAAGGAGTCATACGAGGGTTCGGCCGGATCGCGTTTTCTGGTGTTACCGCTAACATTACTCAAACCATGGCTGCTTCGCCATCCCTGAAAACCCGCGCCGCTCGGCGCAGCCATGGCCGCGCGACGCTGGCCGATGTCGCCGCCTCGGCCGGCGTGACCTCGATCACCGTTTCGCGCTTCCTGCGCCAGCCGCAGCGCGTCGCTGCCGCCACGGCGCAGAAGGTGGCGCAGGCGCTGGCGGCCACCGGCTACCTGCCCAACAAGCAGGCCGGCGTGCTGGCCAGCGGCGGCACGGGAGCGTCGCGCATGGTCGCGGCCCTGATCCCGAGCATCGCCAACTCGATCTTTGCCGAGACGGTGCAGGGCCTGGCCGACGCGCTGCAGGGCTCGGGCTGCGAGCTGCTGCTGGCCGCCACCAACTACTCGACGGC
Organism: Burkholderiales bacterium; assembly: GCA_031396005.1. Lineage (GTDB taxonomy): Bacteria > Pseudomonadota > Gammaproteobacteria > Burkholderiales > Burkholderiaceae_C > CADEEN01. The sequence goes on along the minus strand of JANNJX010000813.1, from coordinate 1,702 downwards.
GCGCGAGGAGGCGCAACTGCGCGCACTGATGGGCTGGTTTCCTAGCGCCATCGTCGTCACCGGGCGCCGCCACAGCGAGGGTGCGCTGGCGCTGCTGCGCCAGGCGCGGGACCGCGGCGCGCCGGTGATCGAGATCTGGGACCACCATGCCGATGACACGGGGTTCACGCAGATCGGCTTCGATCACGCCGAGGTCGGCCGCGCGATGGCCGCGCACCTGATCGAGCGCGGCCACCAGACGCTGGCGTATCTCGACAGCGGCGTGGCCGAAGACTTCCGCGCCCATGAGCGCGGCCAGGGCTTCCTCGCCGAAGCGCGGCGGCGACGTGTCACCGCGCGCCGGGTCGTCGCGCCGCTGGCCGGCGAAGCCATCCAGGCCGGCCGCGAGGCCCTGCCTTTGCTGCTGCTTGCCGACGGCAAGCCGGCATTCAGCGCGGTCGCATTTGCCAACGACCACCTCGCTTGCGGCGCGCTGCTGGCCGCGCAGGCGCTGCGCCTCGATGTGCCGCGCGAGCTGGCGCTGCTCGGCTTCGGCGATTTCGCGCTCGGCCGCCAGTTGGAGCCGGCGCTGTCCACGGTGCAAGTGCCGCGGTTGGAGATCGGCACGGCCGCGGCGCAGGCGCTCTTGGCCGCGCTGGCCGATGGCACGGTGGCTGCCGGTCAGCGCTTGCCGTGGGCCTTGCTGCCGCGCAGCTCGACCTGAGCCCGAAGAACTCTCAGGCTCTGAGACGGTTTTGCGTTCGATCGAATAGAACCCCGTTCGGGCTGAGCTGGCGATCCGAGAATCTAAATTTCTTCAACGCAATGCCGTATGAGCCGCGCCGAGCACGGCGTCGGTGAGCAGTGCCAGCGCCGGCAGGTCCAGGCGGCTGACCTGCCAGAACAGCGGCACCTCGATCGTGCGCCCAGGTAGCAGCTCGACCAGCCGCCCCGAGGCCAGGTGCGGCGCGGCCAGCGGCTGCGGGTTCATGCCCCAGCCCACACCGGCCAACGCGGCATCGACGAAGGCCTGCGTCGAGGGCATGAAGTGGCACGGCGGCTCGACGGCGCGCCGCGTCACACGCTGCAGCCACAGCGCTTGCAGGCGGTCTTTGCGGTTGAAGACCAGACACGGCGCGGCGGCCAGCGTTTGCGCCGTCACGCCCGCGGCGAAGCAGCGCGCCATGAAGGCCGGGCTGGCCGTGGCCCGGTAGCGCAGCCGGCCCAGCGCGTGGCTGTTGCAGCCCTGCACCGGCGCGGCCAGCGAGGTCACCGCGGCCAGCACGTCGCCGCGGCGCAGCGCCTCGCTGGTGTGGTCCTGGTCGTCGAGCAGCAAGTCGAGTTGCACTCGCGGCGCGGCTTGCCCAAAGTGCGCGAGTGCCGGCATCAGCCAGGTTGCCAGCGAATCGGCATTGACCGCCAACCGCAACAGACACGGCAGCGTCGCGCTCGCCGGATCGTTCCCATCACGCGCGCGCCGCAGCCCGGGCAAGCTGGCCGCCAAGTCGGTCTCGAGCAGGGCCACGCGCTCGGCATGGCGCAGCAGCGGCGCGCCAGCCGGCGTGGCCACGCACGGCGTGCCGCGCTGCACGAGCACCGCTCCGACGCGTTCTTCGAGCGTGCGGATGCGCTGCGACACGGCAGACGGCGTGACGTGTAACGCGCGCGCCGCGCGCTCGAAGCTGCCGTGGTGGACCACCGCGGCCAGCGCCGCCAGTTGTGC
>JANNJX010000794.1:0-1845 GCA_031396005.1 Burkholderiales bacterium | reverse complement strand
CACGCTGGCGCTGCTGCAATCGCGCGGTGTCAAGGGCCTGCCGGCCGCGGCGCCGGCCGAGCGGGGGCGTCGCCGCGCGCCGGGCGCTGCGGCAGCAGCGGCGCGCAGCGGGCCGCTGCGCGTCTTCGCCGAAGGCGACGCGGGGTTCGACTACCCGGTGCCGTTCGTCGGCGGCGGCCTGGTGCCGCGCCTCGAAGACCGCCTGGGCGTGCCGATCCTGAACCTGGCCAAGGCGGGCGACGAGTCGCGCTACATGCTCGGCGTCGAACAACGCAAACTGATCGCGCGCCACCTGCGCGACGGCTGCCCCGACGGCACGCCGTGGGAGTTGATGCTGTTCTCCGGCGGCGGCAACGACATCGTCTCCAACCCGCTGGCGCTGTGGCTGCGTGACTTCGATGCGAGCAAACCGCCGGCGCAGTTGCTCCACGGCCCGCGCTACAAGAACGCGCTGGCGCTGGTGGCCGCGGCCTATGAAGACCTGATCGAGATGCGCGACCTGCTGAGCCCGACGACGCACCTGGCATTCCACGGCTACGACTTCGTGATCCCCGACGGCCGCGGCATCTGCCATCTCGGCCCGTGGCTGAGGCCGGCCTTCGACCTGCGCGGCTTTCCGGGCGATCTCGTCGCGTCGAGCCAGGTCGTGCAGGAGATGCTGACGCAATTCGCCACGATGCTGAAGGCGCTGCAATCGCACGCGCGCGTGACCTACATCGACGCCCAGGGCGTGCTGCCGGCCGTGCCCTCGTCATGGCACAACGAGATGCACCCGTCCAAAGGCGGCTTCAACCAGATCGCCGACGTGTTTCACGTGCAGATCAAGGCGTTGTTTCCGGGGCGGGTGGTGGATTGATCGTGCCGCCATCGCCGTATGGCGTCCGCCCGGAAGAGAACCCAACCTGCGCCACGCGCCGTTCAGCTCAAGGCCTGGGGCTCAGAAAAGTAGTGGTTGTTCAACGTGCCCCGCCACCCGGCATCGAACACCAAATCACAGACCAATTTGGTACGTCCTGCGCCTGTCAGTGCCAGCTCGCCAGCGATCTGCATCGGCATGGCTTCCGGCAATTCGCAGTCGGTTGCATCGGCGCGCAACCTGAACTCGATCTGGCCGTCGTTCAACAACGTCAAGAACACGTCTTCCGCCATTTGATCGCGCGCCGCTTCCAGGTCGATACGCAGCCGCTCGATCAAGGAAGCCGCCGATCCTGCCAGCGCCGCCTCATGCAGCCTTGCCTTGGGCAGCCCAGGCGCGCGCCGATGCTGGCTCAGCCGCTTGCAAACAATCCCTTGTGCCGCTCGCGCAGCAGATTCTTCTGCACCTTGCCCATCTGGTTGCGCGGCAGCTCGGTCTCGACGAAGACGCGCTTGGGCACTTTGAAGGCAGCTATTGCGTTCTTCATCGCCGCAATCAAGGCCTGCGCATCGAGCGTCGCACCCGGCTTGGCGATGACGACGGCGACCACGGCTTCGCCGAAGTCGGGGTGAGGCACGCCGACGACGGCGCTCTCGGCGACGCCCGGCTGCTCGTTGAGGTAGCCCTCGATCTCGGCCGGGTAGACGTTGTAGCCGCCGCTGATGATGAGGTCTTTGCTGCGGCCGACGATGCTGACGACGCCGTGCTCGTCGACCTTGCCGACGTCGCCGGTCTTGAACCACAGATCGGTCGTGAACTCCTCGGCCGTCTTCTCCGGCATGCGCCAGTAGCCCTTGAAGACGTTCGGCCCCTTGACCTCGATCTGCCCGATGTCGCCGGTGCGGCCGGCCTGGCCCTTGTCGTCGTGGATGCGCAGCTGCACGCCGGGCAGCGGCTTGCCGACGGTGCCGGCGCGGCGCTCGCCGTCT
>JANNJX010000788.1:0-3340 GCA_031396005.1 Burkholderiales bacterium | reverse complement strand
GCATCCCACTGATCGTTGGCGCGCTGCGTGACGGCGATGTCTCCGCGCCAGTCGGCTTCGCCGCGCAAGAGATCGACATTCAGGCCACTGCCGAAGTAGGGCTCGAAGGCATGCAGCGGAAAGCGCTCGACGCGCAGCGTGCCGCGTGCGGCGATCGGCGAAGGGGCGACGGTTCCGTTCCAATCCACGCGGCCACCTTGCGCGCCTTTGGGTGAACCCTCGCTTTGCGCGACACGCAACTGCAGTTGCGTCCTGGCCGGCGGCCCGCTTGGCCACGACAGATCGCGCACGTTGGCGCTCGCCGCGCCGCGCAGTTGCACCGGGGCGCTCGGCGGCGGCGCGGGGCGCTGGTCGTCGACGCGGAATTCGCCGCCGGTGAGTTGCAGCTCGCCGAGCTTCACGCTCCACGGTGGCGCGCTGTCGGTGCTGCGGGCTGCTGGCGCCGCGCTGCCGGCGCGCGCCCACTGCTCGAAGTTCCAGCGGCCCTGCGCATTGCGCGTCAAGGCGAGCGACGGGCGTTCGATCTTGAGCGTGCCCAGGATCACTTGCTGCGCGCCGAGGTCCACGGATGCATCGGTCAGTGCCATGCTGCCCACCGACAGCGGCGTGCGCGCCTTGCCGTCTTCGACCAGTTTCAACTGCTCGACTTGCGCGCTCAAGTCGCTCAGCTTGACTTGCGACGTCTCGCCCGCTGCCCAGGCCACAGAGGCCTTGGCCGACGCGCGGCCTTCGACGCGCGCGTTCAAGCTGGCGGCGAGATACGGCTCGAGCCAGGCGAGGTCGAGCCCTTGCAACTCGGCGCGCGCGTCGGCAACGCGATCGCTGGCCTGGCCGTCGAGCGTCAGCGTGGCCGCCTGCCCGGCAGCGGCATTGCCTTGTCCATCGAGCGCAGCCAAGCGCGCGCTCAGCTTCAGCGGCGCCGGCGCCGCGAAGGGCCAACGCACGCTGCTGATCTGCAAGTCCACCGGCTCGGCGCGCAAGGCAGCCGCCGGGCGCGTGCTCGCGTCGCGCCAATCGATGCGCGCCTGCGTCAATGCGACCTGGGCCACGCTGACTTGCCATGCTGCGCTGGCAGGCACTGAAGCCGCGGCTGCCGGTGCGGCTGCAGAGGCCGGCACGAGGTTGATCCGGCCCTCGGCGTTGCGCCGTGCATCGATCCGCCCGCCGGAAAGCGTCACGGTGCCGAGCGCGATCTTGCGAGCCAGTGGCTGCACGTCGTCGAGGCCGACATCGAGGCGCTGCCAGGTCACCGCTGGCGTGTTGCCGTCGCCTGCGGTGACCAGCGCCACGTCGGCCAGGCTCGCCTTGCCGCGCAGCGTGACGCGCGGTGCGCCGTCGGCGGTGATGGCGAACTGCAGTTGCAGTTGTGTCGACAGCGTGCCGCGGCTGGGCTTGATCGGCAGCGTGGCCGGCACATAAGGCAGCCACGGCGCGAGGTCCAGATCGGCGATGGTCAGGTCGATCTGCGACGCCCGGTCTTGCGCGAACGGTGTGCTCTGCGCTCCGCTGTCGAAACCGGCGCCGTTGAGCCTGAAGGCCACGCGCGGCAGCACGTCCACCGTCACGTCGTCGGGCAGGTTCGACAGAAAGGGCAGTGCCATCTGCAGATGCTGCAGGCGGTGCAGACGCTGCACCGGCCGGTCGTCGAACTCCACCGCACCGCCTTGCAGGCGCAGGTTGTAGAGCGCGAAGCGTGGTGGGGTTTCATTCGTCTGCGCTTGCGCAGGCGCCTTGGCGAAGCGTTCGACGATGTCGTCGATGTCGTAGCGGCCTTCGGCGATGCGCGCCATGCGCAACACGGGCGCGTCGATCTCCAGAGCCTCGATCACCGGCGCCAGGCGCAGCACAGAGCGCAGGTCGGCATTGGCCATCACGCGCGCCACTTCGAGTTGCGGCGGCGCGCCGGCGCCCGCTGCCGAGGCGATGCTGAGCCGCTCGAGCGTCAACCGCAGCGACCACGGCGAGAAGCCGATCTTGCCGATGCGGACCTCGCGACCGAGCAGTGACGACAATCGCTGCTCGGCCTGCGACTTGACGATCGGCGGCACCACCAGCCAGGCCAGCGCCCACAGCAGCAACAGCGCAGCCATCAGCCACGCCACCCAACGCAGAACTCTATGCAAACGGCTGCGCGCAGGCACTACTTCACTCATTGCATCGATGCTGCCCCAGCGCTGCTTCGCGAGCAAGCGTTTCGCCCTGAGGCGTGCTGCACAATCGTTCGCTTCATGGTCATGCGTGTCACAGCGTGAACGAACTCTTTCAGAACCTGGGCATCGAGTCGTGGAAGCCCGTGCTGGCGGCGCTGGCGTTGCCGCCGGTGCCGTTGCTGCTGCTCGTGCTTGTCGGTGCGCGGCTGATTCCCTGGCAGCGCGCCTTCGGCTGGATGCTGGTGCTGCTGTCGATCATCCTGCTGTGGGCGAGCGGCTGTGCGGGGCTGGGCGACTGGATGGGGCGCACGTTGCTGTCGTCGCCGCCGCCGTTGTCCGCCGATCGCCTGGCCGACTTGAAGAAGGCGGCCGCCGCCGGCAAGCCGGGCGTGGTGGTGCTGATGCTCGGCGGCGGGCGCGAAGCGTTCGCGCCCGAGTACGGCGTTGCCAGCTTGTCCCACCATTCGCTCGAGCGCTTGCGCTACGGCGTCTGGCTGAGTCGCGAAACCGGCGCGCCGATGATGTTCAGCGGCGGCCTCGGCCACGCGTCGGAGCCCGGCACCACCGAGGCCGACGTGGCCGCCGAGATCGCGCAGCGCGAGTTCCTGCGGCCGATGCGCTGGGTGGAGAACAAGTCGCGCGACACGCGCGAGAACGCGCAATACAGCGCCACGCTGCTGCGCGATCTGGACGTGCAGCAGGTGGTGCTCGTCACCCACGGCTGGCACATGCCGCGCGCTTTGCGCGCCTTCAAGGACGCGGCGGCGCGTGAGAAGGCGTCGTGGGACGTCGTGCCGGCGCCGATGGGGCTGGGGCAGTTGGTGGAGCGGCCGCTGCTGCGCTGGATCCCGTCGGCCGAAGGCACGCAACTCGTGCGCGCGGTGCTGCGCGAAAAGTTCGCTGTCCTTCTGGGAGCCTGAATTGACGGCCCATCGGTCGCTGCGCGACCACACCCCCATGGGAAGCTTTGGGCCGGACGCTTGGCAGCGGCCCGGCGCTGGCCCAAAAAACAAACCCCTCCACGCCGAGGCGGGAGGGGCGGGTGGCTTTCGCCACCTTTCGGGGCTCAGGAGGTAAGGGGTCCTGGGCTCCTTGGACGCAGAGACTGCGCCGCTGGGTTGTGTCTGCATTGCAGACGAGTGCATGGTGCGCGCGCTGCGTGGGAGGCGCAATCCAATCGACGCAATCGC
>JANNJX010000779.1:0-7260 GCA_031396005.1 Burkholderiales bacterium | reverse complement strand
GCCCGCCGCTTGCGGGCCTTCGCGCCCTGTCGCCGTGCCGGCGCAACTGCCGGTGGCGCGGTGGTTCAGCGCGGCGGCAAGCATGCCTTCGCTGCTGTCGCCGAGGGCGCGGCTGAAGTCGTCGGCGATGGTGCAGGTCGCCGTCGGCGCAAAGCCGTCGGCGTAGTTGCCGAAGCCGAGTTGGTTGACACCCTGGAACTCGATCGGGAAGTACGAGATGCCGCAGTTGTCCTTGGCGGTGAAGCCGTAAGGCTTGCCGCAGGTGGTGCCGCCGACGAGCACGACTTCGACGCCGACGCCGCGCAGGCCGTTGACGACGGCTTCGCTGGCCGAGCAGGTGCCGGGGCTGGCCAGCACGTAGACGCGGCCGAGGTTCAACGTTGGCAGTGGTGCATTCTCGGCGGTGCCGGTGTTGGCGATGCCGCTGGCGACGTTGAAGAACGGCGTGTTGTTGTCCGGGTCGTTGGTGTCGGCCGCGCGGCGGTCGCTGAACTGCAGGCGCTCGAACGTTTTGCCGGCGGTGCGCGTGCTGCCCGCCACCATGTAGCCGATCTCGCTGGCGATGTAGAGGAAACCGCCGCCGTTGTAGCGCAGGTCGAGCACGAGGTCGCCGACCCCGGCCGATGCGAGCTGCGTGAAGGCGCCGACGAGCTGGCCCTCGGCGGGCAGGATGTGATCGTTGAAGGTCATGTAGCCGACCGTGCCGGTGGGCGTACTGATCGTGCGCACGTTCTGCACCGGCGTCTTGGCGATCTGCCCAGCGGTCATCGTCACGGCTCGCTGCGCACCGAACGTATCTAGGAAGACGAAGTTGTAGGCTCGGCCGGTGTTCGGCGAAAACACGCCTTCGTTGACGACGGCGATGCCGGCTGCGGTGTTGTCGTCGATCGACACGTTGTTGATCGAGACCACGCGCCAGCCGCGCGCCACGCCCGCATTGGCTGCCGGCGTCAAAGGGTCGACGTAGGCCACGCGCACATTGCGCGGCGGCGTCGGCGAGCCGAGGATCCATTCGGCGCCGAAGCCGGCGGTGATGCCGGACTGCGACAGCGCTTGGTATTCAGCGGTCGGGAACGTGAAGCTGAACTCGTCCTTCAACTTGCCGCTGGCGGTGGTGGCGCGCGTCTTCAGCGCCTGGAAGTAGTTGTCGAGCGAGTCCGGTACGCTGGCCAGGTTGAAGTTCGGATCGGCCGTGCTCACCGTCGGAATCTCGCGGTACCAGAGGTAAGCCTCGTCCATGTACGAGCGCACCCAGCGCCGCTCGCGGTCCAGGTCCGCCGTCCGGCTGGCCTGCGGCGCCAGCGAATTGCCGGCCGCGCATTGCTGGGCCAGCGACGACGACGCCGGCAGGCCGCTGCCGCCCGTGCTGCCGCCTTCGTTGCCGAACGGCGCCGTGCCTGCGTCGGAGCCTCCGCCGCCGCAGGCCGCCAGCAGCGCGGCGGCCAGCAGCGCCGAGACAGCAGAACGCAGCGCGGGCTGCAAGGCGAAAGGGGTGCGCAGGGGCATGAGGCGTCCTTGTCGAGAAAGCGGGCCGCGGCCCGCGAGCCCACGGATTCTGCCCGCGGTGAGCGGGCCGCAACCATTGCCACGCGCAACTCGCGTGCTACATTCACCCCCGTGAATACGCGTCGCTCGCCTTACTTTCTTGCCTACTTTTGGTTCTTGCCCCTTACGGCGGCTGGAGAGGCAAACGCGTAGGCAGGAAGCACGCAACCCACCAGACAAACCGCCGGCAGCCCCGGCGGTTTTTCTTTTCCGCAACCCGAATCAGCCGTCACAGGAGTTCCTCGATGAACCCACCGTCCAGCCCCACGCCGCAAGGCGTTGCCGAGACCCCCACGGAGGTGCCTTATGCAGGCCGTGGCGAAGCGCTGGGCTATGCGCTGTCGGAGAAGACCAGTCGCACCGACGACCAGCGGATCAAGGACGTGACGCCGCTGCCGCCGCCGGAGCACCTGATCCGCTTCTTCCCGATCGCCGGCACGCCGGTCGAAGCGCTGATCGGCGACACGCGCGAGCGTGTGCGCCGCATCCTGAGTGGCGACGACGACCGCCTGCTGGTCATCATCGGCCCGTGCTCGATCCACGACCCTCAGGCGGCGATGGAGTACGCGCGCAAGCTTAAGGCCGAGCGTTCGAAGTACGCCGACACGCTCGAAATCGTGATGCGGGTGTACTTCGAGAAGCCGCGAACCACCGTCGGCTGGAAGGGCCTGATCAACGATCCGTACCTCGACCAGAGTTTTCGCATCCACGAGGGCCTGCGCATCGCGCGCCAGTTGCTGCTCGACATCAACCGCCTGGGCGTGCCGGCGGGCAGCGAGTTTCTCGACGTGATCAGCCCGCAGTACATCGGCGACCTGATCGCCTGGGGCGCGATCGGCGCGCGCACGACCGAGTCGCAGGTGCACCGCGAACTGGCGTCCGGCCTGTCGGCGCCGGTCGGCTTCAAGAACGGCACCGACGGCAATCTGAAGATCGCCATCGACGCCATCCAGGCGGCCTCCAAGCCGCACCACTTCTTGTCGGTGCATAAGAACGGCCAAGTGGCGATCGTCGAGACGCGCGGCAACAAGGATTGCCACGTCATCCTGCGCGGCGGCAAGCAGCCGAACTACGACGCGGCCAGTGTCGCCGCGGCATGCGCCGAGATCGAAGCGGCCCAGCTGCCATGCCGTTTGATGATCGATACCAGCCATGCCAACAGCGCTAAGCAGTACCAGCGCCAGGGGGACGTGGCGCGCGACATCGGCGCGCAACTGGCGGCGGGCAGCCGCTGCATCTTCGGCGTCATGGTCGAGAGTCATCTCGAAGCCGGCGCACAGAAGTTCACCCCGGGCCAGGACGATCCGGCGCAGCTGAACTACGGCCAGAGCATCACCGACGGCTGCCTGGGCTGGGGCGATTCGGTGGCGGTACTGGAGCAGCTCAGTGCGGCGGTGCGCGAGCGACGAAAGAGAAAGTAAGTGAGCGCATGCGACATTGAGAAAGCAGACAGGCAACGACGTAAGCCGGGCAACGTCAGGCAAAGGTGCTGGCTGCCGCCCGCTTCGGCGGGTGCAATGGGTTTCCCTCAACCCATGGAGAACCCTCCCATGACAAAGACCCTGCGCTCTGTTTCTCTCGTTGCCGTTCTGGCTGCCGCCTTGCCCTTGGCCGCTCTGGCACAACAACCGCAGCCGGGCGGTCAACCCAGCGGGCAAGCGCCAGCCTCCAGCACACCCGAGATCGCCTTCATGCGCGCCGACGCCAATGGCGACGGCAAGCTGAGCAAACCAGAAGCAGCCCGGCTGCCCGCCGTGGCGTCCAAGTTCGACGCGCTCGACAAGGACAAGGACGGCGCGCTGTCGATGGGCGAGTACATGACGGCGTTCGACGTGCCGATGCCCAAGCAGTAGCTGTCTGCCTCTCGGCCGCTCGCGCGGCCACGCTCAACCGCGGCCCCAAGCGGGCCGGTGCGGGGTCAATCGCCTTCTTGCTGCTGTTTCAACCGTTCTGACTGCCAGTACACATCATCGCCGCCCAGCCCGTCGAGGTTGGCGCGGTTGAGCACGCGCGCCAGGACGAACATCAGGTCGGAGAGGCGGTTCAGGTACTGGCGCGGCGCTTCGTTGACGGCCTCGGCGGCGGCCAGCGCGACGACGGCGCGCTCGGCGCGGCGGGTGATGGTGCGGCTGACATGCGCCAGCGCCGCGCTGCGCGTGCCCGCCGGCAGGATGAACTCGGCCAGCCGCGGCAGCGCGGCGTTGTAGTGCGCCAGCGCGGCGTCCAAGCGCGCCACCGCGTCGGCCTTCAACAACTCGAAGCCCGGGATCGACAGCTCGCCGCCGAGGTTGAACAGCTCATGCTGGATCACCACCAGCAGCTCGCGCACGTCGTCAGGCAACGGCTCGGCCAGCAGCACACCGAGCGACGAGTTGAGCTCGTCGACATCGCCCATCGCCTGCACGCGCAGCGCGTCCTTGCGCGTGCGAGTGCCGTCGCCCAGGCCGGTGCTGCCGTCGTCGCCGGTGCGCGTGGCGATCTGCGTGAGTCGGTTGGACATGCCGTGATGCTACCTACAATGAAATGTCCTTTGCCGGAGGTGATGCGATGAATGCTCCGAACGATCTTCATCCGCGCGTGCAATGCCGGCCGGTGCCGGCGTCGATGCACAGCGCACTGCAGGCGCGTTTCGCCGATCGCTGCTCCACCGCCGCGTCAGTGCGCGAGCAGCATGGGCGTGGCGAGTCGGTATACGACGCGGCGCCGCCCGAGATGGTGGTGTTTTGCGAAAGCACCGATGAGGTGGCGTTCGTCGTCGCGCAAGCTGCCGCGCATGCGGTACCGGTGATCGCGTTCGGCATCGGCTCGTCGCTTGAAGGCCATCTGCTGGCGGTGCAAGGCGGTGTCAGCGTTGACCTGTCACGCATGAACCGCATCGTGCGCATCAACGCCGAAGACCTGACGGTGACCGTCGAAGCCGGTGTGACGCGCGAGCAGTTGAACCGCGAGACCAAGGACACGGGTCTGTTCTTCCCGATCGACCCCGGCGCCAACGCCACGCTCGGCGGCATGGCGGCCACGCGGGCCAGCGGAACCAACGCGGTGCGCTACGGCACGATGAAGGAGAACGTGCTCGGCCTGACGGTGGTCACCGCCGACGGCGAAGTGATCCGCACCGGCACGCGGGCCAAGAAGTCGTCCGCCGGCTACGACCTGACGCGGCTGTTCGTCGGCAGCGAAGGCACGCTCGGCGTGATGACCGAGGTCACGTTGAAGCTCTACCCGCTGCCCGAGGCGGTGAGCGCGGCGGTGTGTTTCTTTCCGAGCATCGACGCTGCGGTGCAAACGACGATCGAAATCATCCAGATGGGCGTGCCGATCGCGCGTTGCGAGCTGCTCGATGCGAACGCGATCCGTGCCGTCAACAAGCACTCGCATTTGACGCTGCGCGAAGCGCCGATGCTGCTGATGGAGTTCCACGGCAGCGAAGCCTCGGTGGCCGAGCAGGCGTCCACCGTGCAGGAGATCGCGCGCGGCCACGGCGGCGCCGATTTCGAATGGGCGCGCACGCCCGAAGAGCGCACGCGGCTGTGGAAGGCGCGCCACGAGTCGTACTTTGCGGCATTGCAGATGCGACCCGGCTGCCGTTGTCAGAGCACCGACACCTGCGTGCCGATCTCGCGCCTGGCCGAGAGCATCAACGAGTCGATTGCCGAAGCCGAAGCCTCGCGCATCCCGTACTGGATCGTCGGCCATGTCGGCGACGGCAACTTTCACTTGTCGTACCTGATGGACCCGAACGACGCCGCCGAGTGTGCGGCCGTCGAAGACCTGAACGTGAAGATGGTGCAGCGCGCGCTGCGCCTGGAAGGCACCTGCACCGGCGAGCACGGCATCGGCCTGCACAAGATGCCGTACCTGCTCGACGAAGCCGGGCCCGGCGCGGTGGCGATGATGCGCAACATCAAGCTGGCGCTCGACCCGAAGAACATCATGAACCCGGGCAAGATCTTTGCGCTCTGATGCGGGCGACGAAGAACAACGAGTGAGGGGCAGCACGATGAGTTCGATCCTGCGCGGTGTGGTCATGTTGATGCTCACGGCGCTGGCTGCCTGCGGCGGTGGTGGCGCCGGCGGCGGCGATGCCTCGGTGTCGTCGAACATCAACGAGGACAACTACGCGAGCTTCGCCGGCCCGCTGGCGCGGGCCGTGATCAACGGCGTTGATTCCACCGCAACCGGCGACAGCTTCGAGCTGAACGGCACCATCGTCATCGACGGCGATGGCTACGCCATGAGCAGCACGACCTTGCGCTTCGACGTGGGCTCGAACCGCGCCGAGGGCTCGGTGACGCTGCGCGACTTCCTCGGCAACAAGCTGACGTTGCGGGCGAGGGGCGACAGGTTCGACCTCGAGTTCCGGCCGTTCGGCTCGCCGTTCCCGCTGATCATTCCGGGCTTTCTGTGGAGCGCCTTCCGCCTGCCGGGCTGAGCGTCGATTGCGCACCGACGAGCGCGCCAACGGCGGTGCGGCTCGACGGTGCAGCGCGCTCGGCGGCGCTGGCGTCGAGCCTGTCGGCGTCGCCGGCCGCAACGCCGGGCACCAACGCATGCATCCCCAAAGCCAGCAGGCCGGCGCCGATGAGGCGACCCAGGTTCGAAATGTTCATCGCGTGGTTTCCAACGAGAGAGGCTGTTGTGGTCGATCGGTACGCTGCAGGGCCGGGCACGTGTCGAATCGAAGCGCACTCTAGGGCGCGCGTGGCAGGGTTGTCGCCAGCGCAGGTGCGGGGTTGCCCCACGGCTGCGGGGGCCGCCGTGCGACGCGCTGTACGCTTCGACACGTCGATGACGCTTTTAGCCGTTTCAATGCGAACCATGAACATGAACATGACAGGCCGGGTGGTCGGTCTGATGCTGCTGCCTGCGCTGCTCGCGGGTTGCGGCAGCAAGACCTGGCGCAGCGAGCCGAAAACCCAGATCGCACTGTCGGAGCCCGGCGGCTCGGGACTGGCGAATTGCTCGTCACCCCTGGGCGTGGCCACCGTGACCGAGGCCGACACCAACGCGCAGGCCCTCAGCTCGGCCGGACTGCCGCGCTCGATGACGCCGTTGATGCGCCAGGTGCTGCTGCAGTCGCGCTGTTTCACCGTCGTCGAGCGAGGTGCGGCGTTCACGGCGCTGGAAAACGAAATCCGCATCCGCGAACAGCAGGGCCAGGACCGACGGGCGCAGCTCGCGGCGATGAAGGCCGCCGACATCGTCGTGCGCTCGGAGATCGTCTTCATGGAGCAGACCGGCGGCGCCAAAGGCGGCATCGGCGCCATGCTGCCGAACTGGATCGGCGGCGTCGGCGGCGAAATCCGTCAGCGCGAAGCGATGATCGTCATGACCGCCGTCGACACGCGCACCAGCGAGATCCTGGCGTCGTCGTTCGGCCGTGGCGCGGAATCTTCGGCCGGTCTGGGCAGCTTGCTGCTGGCCGGCGGCGTGCTGGCCATCGAGGGCGGCTGGCTCGACTCGCCGCAGGCCAAGCCGGTGGCCGCCGCGTTGGTCGATGCATGGAATCAGTTGCTGCCGCGGCTGGCGGCGGCGATGGACGTGCCGGTGGCGAAGTAGCGGTCAGGGATTTTCGGCGCTCGGCTCCACCGCCCAGCGCTGCGTGATGTCGCCGTCGCCATCGACCGATTCGAGGTGCACCGGAAAGCCCCACAGCCGCGCCACGTGACGCAGCACCTCGCGCGCCGAATCGTCGAGCGGGCGGCTGTTGTGCTG
>JANNJX010000760.1:0-3191 GCA_031396005.1 Burkholderiales bacterium | reverse complement strand
TCGGGCTGCGGCAAGTCCACCGTGCTGCGCATGATCGCGGGCCTGGAGAGCGTCACCGGCGGCGACGTGCTGATCGACGGTGTGCGCGCCAATGATGTGCGCCCGGCCGACCGCGGCGCTCGAAAGGGCAGGCAGGTCGAGGAAGGGCAGCGCGTACATCGACTCAGCCGGAAAGCCAGCGAACGCCGCGGATCGGGCTCTGCCTGGCCGCTGGCGTGCCTCGCAGGCCGCATGGCCGCGAGACGCGGCCATTCCTCGGCCCGTCCGAGCCGACGCAGGTCGGCTCTGAGCCGCGGGACTCGGCCCCCCTTGGGGGATGCGGCGAAGCCGCTCCGGGGGGCGTCATCGCGCTCCGGGCGTCTTGTTCGTCGCGCTCATCTGCCATTGCGCGCGCGCATCGGCCGATTGTTTGATCAGATCTTCGAGCGCCTCGCCATTGCCCGAGCGCATGACATGCTCGATCGCGTCGAGCGTGTGGCGGAAGCGCAGCGATTGCTTCAGCACTTCCTCGCGGTTGGCGATCAGGATGTCGCGCCACACCGCCGCGTCGCTCGCGGCGATGCGCGTGAAATCGCGAAAGCCCGGGCCAGCCAGCGTCAGGTAATCGTTGCCGGCGGGCTGCCGGGCCACCGCGCTGAAGTAGGCAAACGCCAGCAGGTGCGGCAGGTGGCTGACCGCTGCGAACGCAGCGTCGTGATCGTCCGGCGTCATCTTCAACACCTGGCAGCCGATGGCGCTCCAGACATCGGCGGCTTTTTGCACCAGCGCCGGGTCGGTCGAAGACAGCGGCGTCAGGATGACCTGACGGCCCTGGTACAGCGCAGCGTCGGCGTGCTGCACGCCGCCGGATTCTTTGCCCGCTATCGGGTGCGTCGGCACGAAATTGGCCACACGCTCCTTGAGCACACGGCGCGCGGCATCGACCACGTCGCGCTTGGTCGAGCCGACGTCCATGAACAGGCAGCCCGGCTCGACGAGGTGCCTGATCGCCTTGAAGGTGGCTTCGGTGGCTGCCACGGGCACGGCGATCAGCACGATGTCCGAACCCGACACCGCCAGCAGCGCCGACTCGGCGGCATCGTCGATCACGCCGAGCTTCTTCGCCCGCTCGGTGGTCGACGGCGATTTCGAGTAGCCGATGACACGCTGCACCAGTCCGGCACGCTTCAACGCCAGCGCAAAGGAGCCGCCCATCAAACCGGTGCCGATAACGCCCAGTTGTTTGAACATCATCGAGCGCCGGGCCGTCCCAAGCTCGATGGCACCCCCCTCGGGGGGTGGCGAACGAAGTGAGCTTGGGGGTCCATGGTCAATGCGTGTCCAGAGGATAGGTGCCGAGCATCTTGAAGAACGCACACGCATTGCGCAGCTCGGCAAGTGCGGTCGCCACTTGCGACTGATCCGGGTGACCGTCGAGGTCGATGTAGAAGTAGTACTCCCACTGGCCCGAGCGCGCGGGGCGCGACTCGAAACGCGTCATCGACACGCCGTGGTTCTTCAGCGGCACCAGCATGTCGTGCACCGCGCCGGGCTTGTTCGGCACCGAGACAACGAGGCTGGTGCAGTCGTGGCCCGAGGCGCGCGGCTGCGGATGCTGGCTCGGCAGCGCGACGACGGCAAAGCGCGTGCGGTTGTGCGGGTCGTCCTGGATCGCAGGCGAGAGCACATGCAAGCCGTACTCGCTGCTCGCACGGTCGCTCGCAATCGCCGCGAGCTTGTCGTTCTGCGAGGCCAATCGCGCGCCTTCGGCATTGCTCGCCACCGGCCGGCGCTCGGCGTGGGGCAGGTGCTGCGTCAGCCATGCGTGGCACTGCGCCAGCGCCTGCGGGTGCGCGCACACGGCTTCGATACCGGCCATGCCCTCGATCTTGCGCAGCAGGTTGTGGCGCACGTACAGGCTGGTCTCGCCGACGATGGCCAGCGGCGTGGTC
The DNA here is from genome assembly GCA_031396005.1 of Burkholderiales bacterium. Taxonomy (GTDB): domain Bacteria; phylum Pseudomonadota; class Gammaproteobacteria; order Burkholderiales; family Burkholderiaceae_C; genus CADEEN01. The sequence goes on along the minus strand of JANNJX010000760.1, from coordinate 1,260 downwards.
AGGAACAGATCGAGCGAGCGCGCGACGACGCCTTCGGTCGAGTTCTCGACCGGCACCACGCCGAAGTCGGCCGCGCCGCCGCTGGCGCTGCGAAACACCTCGTCGATGCTGCCGCAGGGCACGTGCACGATCGACGCGCCGAAGTAGCCGAGCGCGGCGAGTTCGCTGAAAGTGCCGGCGGGGCCGAGGTAGGCGATGCGCAGCGGCGTCTCCAGCGAACGGCTGGCCGACATGATCTCGCGCCAGATCGGCGCCACGCATTCATTGGGCAACGGGCCGCGGTTCTCGGCCTTCAAGCCGTCGATGACCTGCGCTTCGCGCTCGGGGCGAAACACCGCCGAGCCTTCGCGCTTCTTGATCTCGCCGACTTGCAGCGCGAGGCCCGCGCGGCGGTTGAGCAACGCCAGCAGCTCACGGTCGAGCGCATCGATCTGCGCTCGCAGCGACAGCAGCTCTGGCGCCGGCTCGCTCATGGTTTCTTCTTTGGGGCCGCGGCTTTGGGTGCGGGTGCCGAGGCGGCGGGTTCGTTAGCCGACACACCCAGGCGTTTGGCGACAGTGGCTTCCAGGGTCTTCAACTTCGGCTCGATCGCCGGCCGCGTGTCCGCGACGACTTTCTCCGCCAGCGCGTTGCCCTGGTCGCGGTCGATCTGCGCGTACTTTTTCGACACGGGAGATTCGAGCCAGGCAATGATCACCTTCAACTCGTCTTCGCTGAACTTCTCTTCGTAAGCCGCGCCGACGGTGGCCGGGGCGAGTTCGACGGCGCGTTTTTTCAGTAGCGGCTCGACGTCGTCGTAAAACTTCTTCACGTCGTCCTGGATCTCCTTGCCGACCGCCTCGCGCTTGTCGGCTGCCACGCGCGGCAGCGCCTGGCCGGCGGCCTGCAGCATCTGCTGCGATGTCTGGCCGGCGATGACGCGGCCGACGTTTTCGATGCCTTGCTGGTGCAGTTGCACCACCTTGGCGATGAGGTCCTTCTTCGTTTGCACCTGTGCCTGTGCCTGCGCCGCGCCGGCGCCCAGCGCCAGTGCGATCAGCGTCATTCCCAACTTCATGTGTTCTCTCCGTTGTCGCCGCTCGCGGCGCCGCTGCCGTTGCCGGTGTCGTCAGCGTCGCTTTCGACGATTCGTTGCAGGCCTGACAGCTTGGAGCCGTCGTCGAGTGCGATCAGCGTCACGCCCTGGGTGGCGCGGCCGAGTTCGCGGATTTCACTGACGCGGGTGCGCACGAGCACGCCACGGTCGGTGATCAGCATGAT
>JANNJX010000734.1:0-2690 GCA_031396005.1 Burkholderiales bacterium | reverse complement strand
CTACCTGCGCCTGGCCGACAGCGAGCGCCGCCACGCCATGATGGCCGACCTGGCGGCCGACTGGTACTGGCAGACCGACTCCGAGCACCGCATCGTCGAGGTCGGGCCGGTGGCGCGGCAGATCGCCGGCAAGCGCATCGACCAGATCATCGGCCACACGCGCTGGCAGGCCTACCCCGACGGCGCCAGCCCCGGCGAGTGGAGCGCCCACCATGCCGATCTCGACGCGCACCGCCCCTTTCGCGGCTTCGAGTTCGCGCTGCGCCAGTCCGGGCAGACGCTGCGCTGGGTCTCCGTCAGCGGCCTGCCGCGCTTCGACGGCAAACAGCAGTTCCTCGGCTACCACGGCGTCGGACGCGACATCACGCTGAAAAAACGCGCCGAGCGTTTGCTGCTGACGAGGAACGAACAACTCGAACGCCTGGTGGCCGCGCGCACCGCCGCGCTGGAACAGAACAACCGCGACCTCGAAGCCTTTGCGCGCCAGCTCGCCCATGAGTTGCGCACCCCGATCAGCCAGGTCGTCGGCCTGACCGATCTGCTCAAGAGCGCGGCCTGGGAGCGCCTGGAAGGCGGCGAGCGCGAGTGGTTGCGTCTGGCCGGGCAATCGGCGCGCGAGATGTCGCACACCGTGACCGCGCTGCTGGAGCTGGCGCGCTCGACGTCGACGGCCTTGCTGCTGGAGCCGGTGGATCTGTCGGCGCTGGCCGAGTCGGTGATCGCCGAGCTGCCGTGGGTCGAACGCGCGGCGCCCGTGCAGTGGCGCGTCGAGCCCGGACTCGTCGCCCATTGCAGTGCCCCGCTGGCGCGCGTGGTGCTGACCAACCTGCTCGGCAACGCCGCCAAGTTCACGCGCGACGTGGCGGCGCCGCAGGTCGAGCTGGCACGCGAGCCGTTGCAGGAGGGCGCGTTCTTCGTCCAGGACAACGGCGCCGGCTTCGACGCCGAGCGCGCCGATGCGCTGTTCCAGCCCTTCGTGCGCCTGCACCGCAGCGACCAGTTCCAGGGCACGGGCCTGGGCCTGTCGATCGTGCGCCGCATCGTCGAGCGCCACGGCGGCAGCATCAGCGCGCATGGGCAGGCAGGACGGGGCGCGCGCTTCGTGCTGCGCTTTTCGCCGCCGCGGGCGGCGGAGGCGGCGTCGCAAAGCGACTTCGGCCACAGCGCGCACGGCGCCGCGGCGTAGCCGGCCGGACCGGGCCTGCAAAACGCGCGGTGAGAATCGCCGCATGTCGGACCTCGTCATCGTCGCCGTGGCTGCCGCGCTCGCCGGCTTCGTCGATGCCTTCGTCGGCGGAGGCGGCCTGGTGCTCGTGCCAGCGCTGTTCGCGGTCTATCCGATGGCTGCGCCGGCCACCCTGCTCGGCACCAACAAAAGCGGCGCGGTCTGGGGCACGGCGTGGGCCACCTGGCAGTTCGCCAAGCGCGTGCAACTGCGCTGGGCCTCGCTGCTGCCGGCGGTGGTCGCCGCGCTGGTGGGCAGCTTTGCCGGCGCCTGGGCCGTGACGCAGGTCAGCGCCAACGGCTTGAAGCGCGCGCTGCCCTTCGTGCTCGGCGCGGTGCTCGTCTATACGCTGTTGAAGAAGGAGCTCGGCCGCCACCACACACCGCGCTTCGACGGCGCGCGCGAGGCCGCGCTGGCGTCGGCGATCGGCGCCGTGATCGGTTTCTACGACGGCTTCTTCGGCCCCGGCACCGGCAGCTTCTTCGTCTTTCTGTTCGTGCGCGCGCTCGGCTACGACTTTCTGCATGCCAGTGCAAGTGCCAAGTTGCTCAACACCGCGACCAACGCCGCCGCGCTCGTGCTCTTCGCCTGGAAGGGCCATGTCTGGTGGCATCTGGCGGCGGTCATCGCCGTGGCCAACATTGCCGGCAGCCTGGCCGGCACGCGGCTGGCGTTGAAGCATGGCGCGGGCTTCGTGCGCAATGTCTTCATCGTCGTCGTCGCTTTGTTGATCGCCAAGACCGCTTACGACGCGTTCATTCGTGGCGGTTAGAGTCGCGCCCAAAGTCTAGGAGACGGGCAGCTTGAACAAGCGCGAGTTTTTGAACGTGCTCGGAGCGGCAGCCGCGGCCGGGTTTGCGCTGGGACGCAGCAACCCGGCGCGGGCCGCGTCGCCATACGATCTGCCGCTGCAGTTCAGTCGCGGCGACAGCGTCAGCCTGCTGCACATGACCGACTGCCATGCGCAGTTGCTGCCGATCTACTTCCGCGAGCCGAGCGTCAACCTGGGCATCGGCAGCCAGCGCGGCAAGCTGCCGCACCTGACGGGCATGGCGCTGTTGAAGGACGTGCGCCTGTACGCCAATTCGCCCGAGGCCTATGCCTTTACCTCGCTCGATTTCGATCGTGCCGCCAAGCGCTACGGCAAGGTCGGCGGCTTTGCGCACCTGGCCACGCTGGTCAAACGCATGAAGGCCGCGCGGCCCGGCGCGCTGTTGCTCGACGGTGGCGACACCTGGCAGGGCTCGGCGACGGCGCTGTGGACGCGCGGTCAGGACATGGTCGATGCGGCCAAGCTGCTCGGCGTGGATCTGATGACCGGGCATTGGGAGTTCACGCTCGGCGCCGAGCGCGTGCAGGAGGTGGTGGAAAAAGACTTCAAGCCGGCCGGCATCGAGTTTCTGGCGCAGAACGTGCGCACCACCGACTTCAACGACGAGGTCTTCAAGCCGTACGTGATGCGCAC
>JANNJX010000670.1:0-2460 GCA_031396005.1 Burkholderiales bacterium | reverse complement strand
GCGACACTGCCGGCGAACACGCGGGTGACGCACGTGTCGCTGTTCGACGGCACGCTGCAGGGCTTCGCGCGCACCGATCGGCCGGCGTTCTGCTTCCAGGGCCATCCGGAGGCGAGCCCCGGACCGCACGACGTGAGCTATCTGTTCGACCGTTTCATTGGCCTGATCGAACAGCACCAGCAGGCCACCTGACGCCATGCCCAAGCGCACCGACCTCAAGAGCATCCTCATCATCGGCGCCGGCCCGATCGTGATCGGGCAGGCCTGCGAGTTCGACTACTCTGGTGCCCAGGCCTGTAAGGCACTGCGCGAAGAGGGTTACCGCGTCATCCTCGTCAACAGCAATCCGGCGACGATCATGACGGACCCGGAGATGGCCGACGCCACCTACATCGAGCCGATCACCTGGCAGGTCGTCGAGAAGATCATCGCGAAGGAACGGCCCGATGCCGTGCTGCCGACGATGGGCGGGCAGACCGCGCTGAACTGCGCGCTCGACCTGCACAAGCACGGAGTGCTGGCCAAGTACGGCGTCGAGATGATCGGCGCCAACGAACACGCGATCGAGAAGGCCGAGGACCGCCTGAAGTTCAAGGACGCGATGACCAGCATCGGGCTGCACTCGGCCCGCAGCGGCATCGCCCACTCGATGGACGAAGCGCTGGCCGTGCAGAAGCGCATTGCGGTGCTCACCGGCGGCAACGGCTATCCGATGGTCGTGCGGCCGAGCTTCACCCTGGGAGGCACCGGCGGCGGCATCGCCTACAACCCGGAAGAGTTCGAGGAGATCTGCAAGCGTGGGCTGGACCTTTCGCCGACCAGGGAACTGCTGATCGAGGAGTCGCTGATCGGCTGGAAGGAGTTCGAGATGGAGGTCGTTCGCGACCGGGCCGACAACTGCATCATCGTCTGCTCGATCGAGAACTTCGACCCGATGGGCATCCACACCGGCGACTCGATCACCGTCGCACCGGCGCAGACGCTGACCGACAAGGAGTACCAGCTCCTGCGCGACGCGAGCATCGCGATCCTGCGCGAGATCGGCGTCGACACCGGCGGCTCGAACGTGCAGTTCGCGATCAACCCGGCCGACGGCCGCATGGTCGTGATCGAGATGAACCCGCGCGTCTCGCGCTCGTCGGCGCTGGCTTCCAAGGCGACCGGCTTTCCGATCGCCAAGGTGGCCGCCAAGCTGGCGGTGGGCTATACGCTGGACGAACTGCGCAACGACATCACCGGCGGCGCGACGCCGGCGAGCTTCGAGCCGAGCATCGACTACGTGGTGACGAAGATCCCGCGCTTCGCGTTCGAGAAGTTCCCGGCCGCCGATTCGCGCCTGACAACGCAGATGAAGTCGGTCGGCGAGGTGATGGCGATGGGCCGCACGTTCCAGGAGAGCCTGCAGAAGGCGTTGCGCGGGCTGGAGACCGGCATCGACGGCCTGTCCGAGCGCAGCGCCGACCGCGAGGAGATCATCCAGGAGATCGGTGAGGCCGGTCCCGAGCGCATCCTCTACGTGGCCGATGCGTTTCGCATCGGCATGAGCCTCGCCGAGGTGTTCGAGGAGACGGCGATCGATCCGTGGTTTCTGGCCCAGATCGAGCAACTGGTCTCGATCGAAGGCGCGCTGGCGGGGCGCGGAATCGACAGCCTGTCCGAGGTGGAACTTCGCTTCGTCAAGCGCAAAGGGTTCTCCGACAAGCGCCTGGCCAAACTCCTCGCGACCCACCAGCACGCCGTGCGCCAGCGTCGTCATGCATTGGGGGTGCGGCCGGTCTACAAGCGCGTCGACACCTGCGCCGCCGAGTTCTCGACCCAGACCGCCTATCTCTACTCGACCTACGAAGAGGAATGCGAGGCCGAGCCGACCGGTCGCAGGAAAATCATGGTCCTCGGCGGTGGGCCGAACCGTATCGGCCAGGGCATCGAGTTCGACTACTGCTGCGTCCACGCCGCGCTCGCGATGCGCGAGGACGGCTACGAGACCATCATGGTCAATTGCAACCCCGAGACCGTGTCGACCGACTACGACACCTCTGACCGCCTGTACTTCGAGCCGGTGACGCTGGAAGACGTGCTCGAGATCGTCGACAAGGAGAAACCGGTCGGCGTGATCGTGCAGTACGGCGGGCAGACGCCGCTCAAGCTCGCGCTCGACCTCGAGCGCGCCGGCGTGCCGATCATCGGCACATCGCCCGACAGCATCGACATCGCCGAGGATCGCGAGCGCTTCCAGAAGCTGCTCCACGAGATCGGCCTCAAGCAGCCCCCCAATCGGACCGCGCGCACCGAGGACGCCGCCAAGGCGCTCGCCGCCGAGATCGGCTACCCGCTCGTGGTGCGGCCGAGTTACGTGCTCGGCGGCCGCGCGATGGAGATCGTGCACGGCGAGAAGGACCTGGAGCGCTACATGCGCGAGGCGGTGAAGGTGTCGGAGAAGTCGCCGGTGCTGCTCGACCG
>JANNJX010000597.1:0-6381 GCA_031396005.1 Burkholderiales bacterium | reverse complement strand
TTGGTGCCCATGGCGCGGATCGAACGCGCGACCTCTCCCTTACCAAGGGAGTGCTCTACCACTGAGCCACATGGGCATCGACACGGGGCTGGGCACTCAATCACTGCCTTCATCTGGTACCCAAGCCCGTAGCGACAGACTCGTTCTTCTTTGCTTCTCTGGAGCGGGAGACGGGAATCGAACCCGCGTCATTAGCTTGGAAGGCTAGGGTTCTGCCATTGAACTACTCCCGCATGGGAATCGATCGTCATTCAGTTAGAGTTGTTTTTCGCCTGGTGGAGGAGGCTGGATTCGAACCAGCGTAGGCGTAAGCCAACAGATTTACAGTCTGCCCCCTTTAGCCACTCGGGCACCCCTCCGCGGCGAACCGCGAAGTATAGCAGTGGTGTGAGCTTGTTCCGTACCGCGCAAAGACCAGTCAGTCCAGTGACCAGTCGATCGGCGTTTGCCCGTGGGCGGCCAGAAAGCGGTTGGCCGCGCTGAAATGGCCGCAGCCGAGAAACGGCAACGGCCCGCGCCGCGCCGACAGTGGCGACGGATGGTTGGCCAACAGCACTTCATGCCGCCCACAGCCTCGCGGCCGAGCCGCCTTGGTCTGAGCATGCGCGCCCCAGAGCATAAACACTTTGGGCGTCACCTCATCCGACAGTGACTTGATAATCGCGTCAGTGAGCGCTTCCCACCCTTGCTTCGCATGGCTCGCTGGCCAGCCAGCTTCGACAGTCAGACAGGTGTTGAGCAGCAGCACGCCCTGACGCGTCCAGGCGCCCAAATGGCCATGCGGCGGCAGGGGCAGCCCGAGGTCACGTCGCAGCTCCTCGAAGAGGTTGCGCAAGCTCGGCGGGAGGCGCTTGCCTACGGGCACGGAAAAGGCCAGACCCTCGGCTTGGTCTTCGCCGTGATAAGGGTCCTGGCCGAGGATGACGACGCGGACCTGATCGCGTGCCGTCAACTGCAAAGCGCGAAAGACTTGTGCTGGGTAAATAGTGACCCGCGCGGCCTGCCGCTCTGCGATAAAGGCTTCAAGCTGTCGTCCAGCAGTCGATGCGCGCCAGGCCTCGACGATCGGCGTCCACGACGGCGGTGCCCGGTCGAGCACGCGGGCCAGCGGCTCGTCGAGCTGGTTCACTCAAACAAATCGGCGAGCGCCTTGCCGGGATCGGGTGCCCGCATGAAGGCTTCGCCGACGAGGAACGCATTGACCTTGGCGTCGCGCATGCGACGCACATCAGCGCGCGCGAGGATGCCCGATTCGGTGACGAGCAGCCGGTCACTCGGCACCCGCGACAACAAGCCGAGCGTGGTGTCGAGCGAGACCTCGAAACTGCGCAGGTTGCGGTTGTTGATGCCGATGAGTGGCGTCGTCAGCCGCAGCGCACGGTCCAGCTCCGCTCCGTCGTGCGCTTCGACCAGCACGTCCATGCCCAGTGCGTGCGCCTGTGCTTCCAGCCCGGCCATCTGCGCATTGTCGAGACATGCCGCGATTAGCAAGATGCAGTCCGCCCCGATCGCCCGCGCTTCGAACACCTGATACGCATCGACCATGAAATCCTTGCGCAGCACGGGCAGCGCGCAGACCGCGCGCGCTCGTTCCAAGTCGGCGGCCGAGCCCTGAAAGAAGCGCTCGTCGGTCAGCACCGACAGGCACGCCGCGCCGCCACGCTCGTAGCTCGCAGCGATCTCGGCGGGCACGAAGTGCTCGCGCAGCACGCCTTTGCTCGGGCTGGCCTTTTTCACTTCGGCGATCACGGCGGCTTTGCCAGCGCCGATCTTGGCGCGCAACGCGGAAACGAAGCCGCGTGCATCTCGTCGTGCTTCTGCGTCCGCGCGCAACGACGCAACACTCCGCAGCGCCTTCGCTGCCGCGATCTCGTCACGCTTGACGGCGACGATGCGTTCCAAGATGTCGTTCACTTCGACGACAGCGCCTTCACCGTCTCGACAAACTGCTGCATCTTGGCCGCGGCACGTCCCGTCGCCAGCGCCTCGAGCGCGAGCTTTACGCCGTCGGCCATCATCGGCGCGACGTTGGCGGCATACAGCGCCACGCCGGCATTGAGCGCGACGATGTCGCGCGCCGGGCCGGCTTCGTTGGCGAGCACCGAGCGCACGAGGGCCAGCGACTCGGCGGGCGTCTCGACTTTCAGCGTGCGGTTCGACGCCATCGTCAGTCCGAAATCCTCGGGGTGGATTTCGTACTCACGGATCTCGCCGCCTCTGAACTCGCCGACCAGCGTGGCGGCGCCGAGCGACACCTCGTCCATGCCGTCACGCCCATAAACCACCACGGCATGTTCCGCGCCGAGCCGCTGCAGCGCGCGCACCTGGATGCCGACGAGGTCCGGATGGAAGACGCCCATCAGAATGTTCGGCGCGTCGGCCGGGTTCGTCAGCGGCCCGAGGATGTTGAAGATGGTGCGCACGCCCAGCTCCTTGCGCACCGGCCCGACGTTCTTCATCGCCGGGTGGTGGTTCGGCGCGAACATGAAGCCGATGCCGGTGACGTCGATCGATTTCGCCACGGCATCCGGCGACAGGTTCATCGGCACGCCCATCGCCTCCAGCACATCAGCGCTGCCCGACTTGCTCGACACGCCGCGGTTGCCGTGTTTGGAGACGCGCGCGCCGCAGGCGGCAGCGACGAACATCGAGCAGGTGGAAATGTTGAAGGTGTGCGAGCCGTCGCCGCCGGTGCCGACGATGTCCACCAGGTGTTGGCGGTTGGCCACCACCACCTTGGTCGAGAACTCGCGCATCACCTGCGCCGCCGCGGTGATCTCGCCGATGGTTTCCTTCTTCACGCGCAGGCCCATCAGCAGCGCGGCCATCATCGGATGCGACATCTCGCCGCTCATGATGCGGCGCATCAGCGCCAGCATCTCGTCATGAAAGATTTCGCGGTGCTCGATCGTGCGCACCAGCGCTTCGGTGTCGGTGATGGGCATGGCCTGTCCTCGCTGCGGACGTGCAGTCTAGCGGCGGCCATGAAAAAGGCCGCCCGAGGCGGCCCTTGCGAGTAAACGTTCTTCTTTGCCGATCAGAAGCCGAAGGTCAGACCGATCGAGAACGCGTTGACGTTGCCCGAGCCCAGGTCAACGCCGTCCTTGTTGTACTTGCCTTTGGTGAAGTCCCAGGCACCGTCGACAGACAACTGCTTGGTGATCTTGTAGCCCACGCCCAGACCACCATAGAGCTGCGCGTTGTTGTCGCTGTCGCTGCCGCTTCCCAGGCCGGACACGCTGGCATCCAGCTTGGTCTTTGTCTGCGCCAGGCCCAGGCGTGCAACGAAGTTCCAGTTGGTGGCCAAGTCTTGGTGGAAGGCAGCGCCGATGCCAAAGCCTGTGACGCCAACGTCGAGGCTGGCCCCGCTGTCGCGAAGCTTGGCCTTGCCGAAGCTCATGTACCCGGCTTCGACAGCAACGTTGGGCGTGAACTTGTAGCCGCCAAGCAGTTTGAAGGCCGTGTCACTCTTGTCGCAGACCTCTGCGCCATCGCAGTCGATCTTGATGTTGCTGACACCGGCAGAAACCACGCCGTAAACCTGCGCCGAAGCAGCGCCCGACAGTGCCAGCGCCGCAGCGGCCAACAAAACATGCTTCTTCATCATCGATCAGTCTCCGAGAGTTCGAGGGTTGTAGAAGTTCGGCGCGCCAAGGCGTTCCGAAGCTGGGCGCACTCTAAGAAGGGGCACGCCTCGAACGTGCGGCGTGTTGCAGCCACGCCGCGGCCGGGCGCGGCATAAGTCGCACAGAAGCCGGTGTTTGTCAGACGAGCACGGCGCGCAGCACGGACACGGCGCGCTCCACGTCCCCGGCGCTGACATCCAGGTGCGTGACCAGACGCAATTTGTACAGGCCGGTCGCCAGCACGCCGCGCTCACGCAGGCGCGCGACCACGTCGTTCGGCTTGTCAGCCGCCAGATCGACGAACACCATGTTCGATTGCGGCGCCGCCACGCTGACGCCGGGCAGCCCCTGTAGACCCTCGGCGAGCGCACGGGCGTTGGCATGGTCTTCGGCCAGGCGCGCCACATGGTGATCGAGCGCGTGCAGCGCCGCAGCGGCGAGTACGCCTGCCTGGCGCATGCCGCCGCCGGCCATCTTGCGCCAGCGGTGCGCGCGCGAGATCAAGTCGCGCGAACCGCACAGCGCCGAGCCGGCCGGTGTGCCCAGGCCCTTGCTGAAGCAGACCGAGGCGCTGTCGAAGTGTTTCGTGATCTCGCGCGCTGGCACCCCTGAAGCCACAGCAGCGTTGAACAGCCGCGCGCCGTCGAGGTGGCGCGCCAGGCCTTTCTTCTTGGCCAGCGACGTCGCTGCTTCAACATACGCCATCGGCAGCACCTGGCCGCCCCAGGTGTTCTCCAGCGCCAGCAGGCGCGTGCGCGCGAAGTGCGCGTCGTCGGGCTTGATCGCAGCTTCGATGTCGGACAGCAGCAGCGTGCCGTCGCCCTGGTTGGCGACCGGCTGCGGCTGAATGCTGCCCATCACCGCCGCGCCGCCGCCTTCCCAGCGGTAGGTGTGCGCCATCTGACCGACGATGTACTCGTCGCCGCGCTGGCAGTGGCTCATCAGCGCGCACAGGTTGCTCTGCGTGCCGGTGGGCATGAACAGCGCCGCTTCGAAACCGAGATCGGCGGCGATGCGCTCCTGCAGCGCGTTGACGGTCGGGTCGTCGCCGAAGACATCGTCGCCGAGCGGCGCGGCGCGCATCGCGTCCCACATTGCTGGCGTCGGTCGCGTGACGGTGTCGCTGCGCAAGTCGATCATGCTGCCTCCGGATAGACGTCCAGGAAGTTGCGCAGCATCGCATGGCCATGCTCGGACAGGATCGACTCCGGATGGAACTGCACACCCTCGATCGGCAGCGTCTTGTGGCGCACGCCCATGATCTCGCCACCGTTCGATGTCGCGGTGACGATCAACTCGGCCGGCAGCGTTGCGCGCTCGATGACCAGCGAGTGGTAGCGCACGACGGTGAAGTTCTGCGGCAGCGCCTTGAATACGCCTTGCGCATCGTGTTCGACCGTGCTCGTCTTGCCATGCATCGGCACGCCGGCGCGCACGATCCTGCCGCCCAACGCCGCGCCGATCGACTGGTGACCGAGGCACACGCCGAGCATCGGCACGCGGCCGGCGAAATGGCGGATCGCCTCGACGCACACGCCCGCCTCGGTGGGAGTGCACGGCCCCGGCGAAAAGACGATGCGCGCCGGCTTCAGCGCTGCCATGCCGGCGACATCAATCTCATCGTTGCGCAGCGTGCGCACCTCTTGCCCGAGCTCGCCGAAGTACTGCACCAGGTTGAAGGTGAAGCTGTCGTAGTTGTCGATCATCAGGAGCATCTCAGAAGCCCTCCTCGACCAGCTCCGCCGCGCGCAACAGCGCCCGCGCCTTCTGCTCCGTCTCGGCCCAGTCCTTCTCCGGCACCGAGTCGGCGACGATGCCGGCGGCCGCCTGCACGTACAGCGTCTGGTCCTTGATGATTCCGGTGCGGATGGCAATGGCCACATCCATGTCGCCGGCAAAACTCAGGTAGCCGCAGGCGCCGCCGTAGATGCCTCTCTGCACGGGTTCCAACTCGTCGATGATTTCCATCGCCCGCACTTTCGGCGCGCCGGACAGCGTGCCGGCGGGGAAGGTGGCGCGCAGCACGTCGAGCTGCCCGACCTCGGGCCGCAGCACGCCTTCGACGTTGCTGACGATGTGCATCACGTGCGAGTAGCGTTCCACGGCAAAGGCCTCGGTCACCCTGACGCTGCCGGTCCGCGCAATGCGGCCGATGTCGTTGCGCGCCAGGTCGATCAGCATCAGGTGCTCGGCGCGCTCCTTCTCGTCGGCTCGCAGTTCGGCTTCGAGGCGCATGTCTTCTTCCGCCGAGGCACCGCGCGGACGCGTGCCGGCCAGCGGGCGGATGGTCACCTTGCGCCCGCCATCAGGCAGCTTCTCCTCGCGCACCAGGATCTCCGGCGACGCGCCGACGATCTGGAAGTCGCCCATGTCGTAGAAGTACATGTACGGCGAAGGGTTCAACGAACGCAGCGCGCGGTACAGCGACAGCGGGCTCTCGGTATAGCGCTTGCGCAGGCGCTGGCCGAACACGATCTGCATGCAGTCGCCGGCGGCGATGTAGTCCTTGCACTTCGCCACACCGGCCTCATAGTCGGCGCGCGCAAACTCACGCTCCACCGCATGCGAGGGTCCGCGCTTCACCGCCGGTGCGCTGACGCTGTAGCGCAGCTGGTCGCCCAGTTCCGTCAGGCGCCGCTTGCCGCGGTGGTAGGCCTCGGGCTGGCCGGGGTCGGCATAGACGATCAGGTAGAGCCGCCCCGACAGGTTGTCGATCACGGCCAGCTCTTCGCATTGCAGCAGCAGCAGGTCCGGC
>JANNJX010000586.1:0-1823 GCA_031396005.1 Burkholderiales bacterium | reverse complement strand
GCGCTTCGTCATCTGACTCACGGCATCTGTCCGAGCGAAACGAACGCAGTGAGTGCAGCGAGTTATGCCGTGCGACCCAAAGCCGAGGAGCACAGGGCACCCGTAGCGCAGCGAAGGGCAAGCCTCTGCGCTGCGCCGCGGCCCGCCCGTCGCCTTGCAAGCACCGAGCGCCGCGCAGGCGGACTGCGGACGTAGGCCAACAGCCGCAACGGGGCCGACAGCAAACCTTCGCCTCACCCCCTGCCGATGGCCACGCACGCCCCACAAGAAAAAGGCCACCCGCAGGTGGCCTGTTCAGTTGAAGCCCCGAGCGCCTACTTGCTGTACGCCGTCTCGCCGTGCGAGCTGATGTCCAGGCCCTCGCGCTCTTCTTCTTCGGCCACGCGCAGACCGATCGTCAGATCGACCAGCTTGAAAGCGATGAAGGCGACGATGCCGGAGATCAGGATCGTCCAGAACACGCCTTGGGCCTGGATCCAGACCTGGCCGCCGATGCTGCCCCACTCGCCGCACTTGTTGCTGACGTAGTTGCAGATGCCAGTGCCGCCGAGCGACGGCGCGGCGAACACGCCCGTCAGCAGCGCGCCGACGATGCCGCCGACACCGTGCACGCCGAAGACGTCGAGCGAGTCGTCGGCGCCGAGCAGCTTCTTCAACCCGTTGACGCCCCACAAGCAGAGCAGGCCGGCCACCAGGCCAATGACCAGCGCGCCGCCGATGCCGACGAAGCCGCAGGCCGGCGTGATCGCCACCAGCCCCGACACCGCGCCCGACGCGGCGCCGAGCATCGACGCCTTGCCGCGCATCAGCGCTTCACCGGCCGACCACGCCAACGCCGCTGCCGCGGTGGCGATGACGGTGTTGAGGAACGCAAGCGCAGTCAGCCCGTTGGCTTCGAGATTCGAGCCGGCGTTGAAGCCGAACCAGCCGACCCACAGCAGCGAAGCGCCAATCATCGTCAGCGGCAGGCTGTGCGGCGGCATCGATTCCTTGCCGTAGCCGACGCGCTTGCCGAGCAGGTAGGCGCCCACCAATCCAGCAACTGCTGCGTTGATGTGGACGACAGTGCCGCCGGCGAAGTCGAGCGCGCCCTTGGCCCACATGAAGCCGGCATTGGCCGTCACCGTGGCCAGCGTGGCGTCGCTGGTGATCGCGTCCGGGCCGTCCCAGTACCAGACCATGTGCGCGATCGGCAGGTAGGCAAAGGTGAACCACAGCGCCGAGAACAGCAGCACCGCGCTGAACTTGATGCGCTCGGCAAAGGCGCCGACGATCAGGCAGCAGGTGATGGCCGCGAACGTGCCCTGGAAGGCGACGAAGGTGAACTCCGGCAGGTACACGCCCTTGCTGAACGTGGCAGCCACGCTCTCCGGTGTCATGCCTTTGAGGAACAGCTTGTCGAGTGTGCCGAAGAACGGGTTGCTCGCGGTGAAGGCCAACGAGTAGCCGTAGACGACCCAGAGCACGGTGATCAGCGAGAACACCATGAAGACCTGCATCAGCACCGACAGCATGTTCTTGCTGCGCACCAGGCCGCCGTAGAACAGTGCCAGGCCGGGCAGGGTCATCAGGATGACCATCGCGGTGGCCACGGTCATCCACGCCGTGTCGCCTTTGTTGGGCACCGGTGCAGCCGCGGGTGCGGCGGCCGAAGCGGCATCGGCGGGCGCCGCAGCAGCCACGGCCGATGCTGCTTCAGCGGGCGCCGACGCCGCCTGTGCAAAGCTCGAGTCGGCAAAACCCAGCAGTGCCGCAGCCAGCACGAGGGAAGCAAAGAGTTTGTTCAACATGTTGGTGATCGTTGTTGTTGCTGTTGTGGTCTA
>JANNJX010000746.1:0-4310 GCA_031396005.1 Burkholderiales bacterium | reverse complement strand
GTTCCAGGTCTGGGCCGACGTGATGGCGATCACCGCGCTGCGCAACGGCGCCCACAGCGACACCACCAAGGGCACACGCGCGGCCGCGGTCGATCTGGTCTGGTCGGCCGGCGCCAAGGTGACGCGCGAAGAGCGCGCCGATGTCCTGCGGAAGGTGCCGGCGCTGCTGAAGAAGCTGCGCGACGGCTTGGAGTCGGCCGGCGTGCCGGAGAGCAAGCGCGACGAACACATCCGCGCCCTGAACGAATCGCTCGCGGCGGCGTTCAACGCCAAGGCGGCCGCCATCCCGCCCGAGCGCTTCGAAGAATTGCGCGAGCGCCTCGAAGCGCTCGAAGAGATGTTGCCCGAAGCCGGCGACGTGCAACTCGACGAGACGCTGATGCTCGACATCTCCGGCGACGACAGCAACGCGATGGAAGTCGTCGGCGAGGGCGGCTCGATGCCGACGCCGGCGATGCTGTCGTGGGCCAAGGAGCTGCAGGTCGGCAGCTGGTACATGCTCGAGTACGGCGAGAAGACGATGGCGGTGCAACTGGCCTGGCAGGGCGCGCGCCGCCATCTGACGTTGTTCGTCACCGCCACCGGTCGTTGCTTGCTGTTCGAGCAGAACCGGCTGGCGTCTTATCTGCAAGCCGGCTTGCTGCTGCCGGCGCAGGAGGAAGCGCTGACGGTGCGGGCCACGCGCACGGCGCTGGCGAAGATCGATGCCGACCCAGCGCGGTTACTTAACTAGACGGAAACACGGCCTGAAAGCCGTGCTCGGTGGTGCGCCTTCGGCGCTCAATGCACCACGCGCTCTTCCGGCGCGACGAAGAGTTCATCGAGGATCAGCGCATCGGGCTCTTCGCCCAGACTCCAGAAGACCATCAGCACGATGACCTTGAGGTCTTCGAGGTCGATCGGATTCGCGCCGACGGCCATCGCGCGGTCGACCACCATCTCGCGCATCGGCGGAGGCAGCACTCCAGCAGACTCGAGGAAGCTGACGAAGCCGATCGATTCTTCGCCCAGGCGCTCCTGTTCGGCGGGTGAATACACGCGCATGGCGGTGGCGCTCTGTTGGCCGCTGTAGCTCTCGGCTGCGCCGGCCAGGCCGTCCAACCAGACCAGCGCTTCCTGAATCTCGTCGCTCTCGAAACCGGCGGCCGAGAGCTTGCGTGTGAGCTGCGCGTGATCGGGGCAGGCGTCCGGGCGCCAGTAGGTTTCGTAGAGATAGACCAACACATCGAACATGATGCGATTCACTATATCGCAGCGAACTGGCGCGGTGTGTCCGCTTGCCTGTGTCAAGCCGCACTGCGGCGTTGAAAGAGCCCGCCGGGCAGGCGCGCCACGTGGCCGTCGAGTTCGAGTTCGAGCAACTGCGCATTGAGGTCGGCCGCGCTCATGCCGGTGCGCTCGCCGAGCGTGTCGAGCGTGGCCGGCTCATGACCGAGGGCGCGCAGCAGCGGCGTTTCGCTGACGGTGGGTGCTGTTTCTTTCAGCGTCGGGGCGTCGGGTCGTCGCCACAGCAACTCGCTGGTGATGTCTTCGGCCGACTCGACGAGCTTGGCGCCCTGCTTGATCAGCGCGTGGCAGCCGCGCGATTGCGGCGAGTGGATCGAGCCCGGAATCGCAAAGACCTCGCGCCCGGCTTCGACCGCAGCGCGTGCTGTCGACAGCGAGCCCGACGGCAGCGCAGCCTCCACCACCAGCGTGCCGCGGGCCAGGCCGGCGATGATGCGGTTGCGCTGCGGAAAATTCTCGGCCAACGGCGGCGTGCCGATTTCGAATTCGGTCAGCAGCAGGCCCTCGCTGGCGATGCGGTGGGCCAGTGCGCGGTGCCGCGCCGGGTAGATGCGGTCGGCCCCCGTTCCCATCACGGCAATCGTGCCGCCCGAGCCGGCGAGCGCGCCTTCATGGGCCGCACCGTCGATGCCCAGCGCCAGACCGGAGACAACGGCCAGGCCGGACTGCGACAGGTGCTTGGCAAAGGCGCGCGCGTTGTCGCTGCCCTGCGCCGTCGGATTGCGACTGCCGACGACCGCGATCGATGCCGCCTGCAGCAAGTCGATGCGGCCTTGCGCATACAGCAGCAGCGGCGGGTCGGCGGTTTCGAGCAGCGCGGCCGGGTACGCGGGGTCGCCGAGCGCGATGACGTGTCGTGATGCATCGCCGCCCAACCAGGCGCGTGTGGCGGCCACCTGCTCATCGTGCTGCGGCGGCGGCTCGTTCAGCGCGGACGCGGCTTCAGACCCGACCAACTCGCGCAAGGCGGCAGTAGGCGTGTCGAACACCGCCTGCGGCGAGCCACAAGCAGCGAGCAATCGACGTGCCGAGGTGCGACCAATGCCCGGCGTGCGCAGCAGGCGCAGCCAGGCATCGAAGTCTTCAGGTGCGGCCACGCTCGAACCGGCGGCGCCGCAGATCGGTCAAGGCTGCGAGAAGCGGTCGCCGGCGCGAACCGGCTGCTCGACCTGCAACAACAGCGCGTACGAGACGCGGTCGAAGGTGCGGAAGACGAACATCAGACCGTGGCGCTCGTCGGGCAGCTTGATGGCCTCGGGGCGGGCATTGGTGCGGTCGAGCACGCGCTCGCCGTCGCGCAGCACGGCCAGCACATGGCCGCGCTCGACGCCGTCGCGCGTGCCGCGGTTGATCGCCACCACCTGGTTCTGGCCGGCGATCAGGGCGTCACCGTACACCTGCACGACCTGGCCGCTCATCGGCTGCGACGGCGCGCGCGGCGTGAAGCTGGAGAAGTCGCGCGATGGCACGGCGGCGAGCCGGTCGCCGACGCCGACTTCTTCTTTGACGCTGAGGATCTCGAAGGTTGCCGGCACCGCCAGCGTGGTGCTGGTCGTGCTGCCGCTCTTGAACAGATTCGTCAGGCCTTTTTCCTCGGCGACGGTGGCCGTGCCGGCTTCGCGCACGTAGGCCGCGGTGCCGACGAAGCGCGCTTCGTAGCCGAGCACTTCCTTGGTCGTCGGATCGATCAGCGGCGTGGCCTGGCGGAACAGGCGCCAGTCGGCGATGCCGCCGAGATCGCCGCGCACATAGGCGCGGTCGCCGCGGCCCATCAGCACGCGGCTCTCCGGTGCGGCGACGATGCGCGGCGCGTTGGCCAGTTCGTTGTCGTTCAGCACCACGGCTTCGTTCAGGAACGGCGCGATCAGGTTCAGCGGGATCGTCGGGATGGCGCCGTCGCCGACCGCCTCGCCGCGGGCGCGCGGCGACAGCTTGACGGTGCCGTTGGGCACGCTGCCGTCGGCCATGCGCAAGCGGGCGCGGCCGCCCGACCTGTCGAGCAGCAGCATCTGGCCGGGGTAGATCAGGTGCGGGTTCTTGATTTCGTCGAGATTCATGCCCCAGAGCTGCGGCCAGCGCCACGGGCTCTTCAGGAACAGTTTGGAGATGTCCCACAGCGTGTCGCCGCGCTTGACGGTGTGGCTGTCCGGCGCATTGGGCGAGAGGTCTTCGAGGGCCACGCCGGCTTGCGCCGTTTGCTGCGCGGTGTTGCGCTGCTGCGGCGTGATCGGATAGTTCTGCGCGACGGCGCTGCCGCAGGCCAGGGCCAGCGCACTGGCGATCAACGAAGTGGCGTGGCGCTGAACGTGGCGTCGAATCATGATGAAAGGGGCTCCCGGGGGCCGCGGCGTTTGAGACAATCCGCCCGCGTTTTTCAGGTCTTCGAACCATCGGCCGGCAGCGCTTTACCGTGTCGGCACAATGCTCACTTGCTTTGGCAGATTCTGCCCCTAAAGCCTTGATGCCGCAATGAAACTGCCCTGCCGGCAGGCCCTGCGCGCTGCCTCTGTGTCACCTTTCACGAATCATGTCGCACCTGTCGATCCTGCGCTACCCCGACCCGCGTCTGCATACCGTGGCCAAGCCCGTGGCCGCGGTCAACGAGCGCATCCGCCGCCTCGTCGACGACATGCTGGAGACGATGTACGCCAACGACGGCGTCGGCCTGGCGGCGACGCAGGTCGACGTGCACGAGCGCGTGATCGTGATGGACACGTCGGAGGCGCGCGACGCGCCGCGCGTGCTCATCAACCCCGAGCTCACGTCGCTCAGCGACGAGATGACGCTCGGCGAGGAAGGCTGCCTGTCGGTGCCGCTGATCTACGACAAGGTGCAGCGCCACGCCCGCATCAGCGTGCGCGCTCTCGGCCGTGACGGGCTGCTGCAGCAGTTCGACGCTGAAGGCCTGGAGGCGGTCTGCGTGCAGCACGAGATGGACCACCTGCTGGGCAAGGTCTTCGTCGAGTACCTGAGCCCGTTGAAGCGCGACCGCATCAAGACCAAGATGCTGAAGAAGTCGCGCG
>JANNJX010000547.1:0-3964 GCA_031396005.1 Burkholderiales bacterium | reverse complement strand
GGGATGCCGGAATCGGTCGAGATGCCGGCCCCGGTCAACACGACGATGCGCCGGGCCGCGGCGATCCAGGACCTGACGATGTGGATGGGGTCGGATGGCTGCACGTCCGGGCTCACAGCAGCGCCAGCGTGTGGGCATCGTGCTCGCCGCCGTAGTACCGCTGCAGTACCTGCTGGAACACCGGCTGCCGCGGCAGCGCCGCCGCAAAGAGCGTCATCGACGAGCGCAGCTTCAGGTCGTCCGGCGATCCGAAGATCTGGTGTGCCGTTCGGTGCTCGGCCGCCAGAACGAGCCGGCAGCATTCGTCGAGCCGGGCACCGAGAACGCCATGCTCCCAGTACGCGGCGGCCTCGGCCTTGGAGGCCAGGCCGTAACGCGCCGCCATCGCGCTGCGCCCGAGCGCTACGTGTTGCGGAAACACGAACCACATCCAATGGGTTCGCTTGCAGCCTGCGCGCAACTCGGCGAGCACGGCCGCATAAAGCGGGTTTTGTGCGGTGACGAAACGCTGCAGATCGAATGGGTCGCTCATCAGGGGGGAGAGTCTGCGCCCGCGGCACGACACGTTGCGTGGCCCGGCTGGGCGTACGATGGGTAGCTCCCATCGGCTTCATTGGCCAGGGGTCACGATGAGCGATCCGGATTTCGCAGTGCTGCGCCAGCAGATGGTCGCGCAGATCGCCGCCCAGACGATCTTTCTGACCGGGCGATTGGGCAAGGCGGCGCTCGACCGGCGCGTGCTGGACGCGATGGCCAAGGTGCCGCGCCACGCGTTCGTGCGCTTCGAGTTGCAGCCCCTGGCCTACGAGGACACGCCGCTGCCGAGCGGCTGCGGCAAGACGATCTCGCAGCCGTTCATCGTCGCGCTGATGACCGATCTGCTCGATCTGCAGCCGACCGACATCGTGCTCGAGGTCGGCACCGGGCTGGGCTACCAGACGGCGATCCTGGCCGAGCTGGCGCAGCATGTTTACAGCATCGAGTTGATCGAGGAACTCGCGCTCGACGCGCGCCGACGTCTGGCCCGGCAGGACTGCACCAACGTCGAGTTGCGCGTCGGCGACGGCCGCGCCGGTTGGCCCGACCATGCGCTTTTCGACAAGATCATCGTCACCGCGCCGCCCGAGCTGATCCCGCCGGCGCTGATGTTCCAGCTGGCGCCGGGCGGCAGGATGGTCGTCCCCGCCGGCCTGGCCGACGAGCAGCAACTCCTGCTGGTGAAGAAAGGCAGCAACGACACGCTGTCGACGCGCGAAATCCTGCCGGTGCGGTTCTCTGTGCTCGAGGAAGCCGGCGCCGGCTGAAGCCGCATGCGCCATCGTCTCGCCGACAGCAGCGAGCGGCCGATCCTGCAAGCGGTCGCGAATCGGTTTCCGATCCACATGGACACAACTCAAGCGGGCCGTTTCGCCGCCATGAACTACCTTTCCTTCTCCCCTACGGTTTGGTGAAGGACTCTATGTCGACGCAAACGCTGCCTGCTGACAGCCCGGCCGCCATGGCCGGGTGCTGGCCATGGTCATGGCAAGCCATTCGGAACTCGATCCGCGCGAGTTGCGCTTGCTCGAAGGGCTCGATGCTTTCAGGCGCATCGGCATGTCGGAGGCGGCGTTCCTCAAGATCGCCAACCGGCTTCGCCATGGTGCTTGCAAGTCGCTTGCGGATCACGCCTGGCTGCACAGCGACGACTTCGAGGCGATCGACGACATCCTCGACGGCGTGCGCGACACCCGGCATCGCTTGTTGCTGTGCCGCCTGGCCAGTTGTGTCATCGCGGCGGACGGCTGCATTGGCGATCTCGAGCGCACGCTTTACGACCGCATGCTGCTGCGCTGGGGCTACACACGCGCGAGCGTATCGCAGGCGATCCTGGCGCAACACGTGCACTGAAGAGCGGCGCCGCGGACGCGCCCCTCACTGCATGAGCGGGGCAGCCCGCTCCACGCCGTACGGTGCCAGCGTGGTCAGGCGCGGGTCATCGACCGGCCCGCCGACCGTGAAGTGATAGAGCGACTGGAACGCAAGGCCCTCGAGCCCGAACACCTGGTGCACCGGGTCGTCGAAGAAGCAGCCAATGCCTGTGGCGCGCACGCCGGCCGCTTCGGCCTCGAGGTACAGCACCTGCCCGATCAGCCCTGTTTCCCAGAACAGCCGGCGATAGAACCAGGCCCCGTGCGTGAACAACGCCTCCTGGTACTCGGCGATCATCGCCAGCGAGAAGGCACCGTCGCCTGCGATGGCCTGGTGGCAGCTGAGCTGCGTCGCGAGCCGCTGCGCGTTGCCTGCCTCAAGCAGGCGCAGGCGCAGGGGCAAATCGGCCGGGCAGCCTGCTGGCGGCGTCCAAGCGAACTGCTGGCGCATCGCGCGCTTCAGGCTTTCCATCTTGCCCGGGTCGCGAACGAGCAGGTACAGGCCGGGTTCGATGCCGTCGACCCGATGCACGAACAAACCGAGATGGACGGTCGGCTCCCAGGCCAGCGTGTCCCAGGGCATCGGGCGCCGGCTCGGTGGCAGATCGCTGCGCGGCATCACCCGCGCGAGCATGCGGTAGAAACCTTCGGCTGGGATCGAGGTTTGGCCGTCGCACGCCAGCAGGCTTCGCCGTTGCAGGATGATCTGTGCGGCCAGAGGGCCGCCGGCGCTGGCGTCCTCGTTGTCTTCGACCAGCGGCGCTTCGAGCGCGTCGAACGCCTCGCTGGCCGGTTTGCGCGTCGCGATTGCCACCTCGTCGATGGCCTCCCAGTGCACCGGCTCGTCGCGGCTGAGCCGGTTCGCGGCTCCGTGCCAACACGCCCGAGTCAGTTGGCGCAGGAGGGCCGGATCGAGGTGGCGCGGCATCACGCGTTGCGCGCTGTCGGTCGGCCAGACCGCCAGCACGGCAGCCGGGTGCTCGCGCTCGGCACACGCGAAGTCTTCCGCCCGGTTCAATCCGAGCAAGTCTTCGATCGTCTCGTCCGCCAGGCCATGCAACAGCGTTGCGCTCCAACCCAGGATCGCGGCGGCAATCCGCAGTGCGCCGATCGCGTGTCCTGCGTCATGCTGGCAATAGCGGAAGGCGCGCTCGCCGTACTTCCACGCCTCGCGC
This sequence comes from Burkholderiales bacterium, assembly GCA_031396005.1. GTDB lineage: Bacteria > Pseudomonadota > Gammaproteobacteria > Burkholderiales > Burkholderiaceae_C > CADEEN01. The sequence goes on along the minus strand of JANNJX010000547.1, from coordinate 879 downwards.
CAGTGGACCGACGACAGCGCGACCAGAAATGCCTGCGCCGGAAACTCACGCATCAGCGCCGTGAACAGCGCGGCGCTGCAGTCCGCGCGCCGTTCGAGCCCGTGCCCACGTGCTGCGTAGTGGTACAGGCCCGGCTCGTCGCCCAGCCCGGGCAGCGCTTCGATCAGCAGGTAGCCCTCGGTCGGGTGCAGGTTGCCGCTCGACGGATTGCAGCGCAGCGCCCAGCGCGTCGCGCCGGCTTGCTTCCAGGCGGAAATGGCCAGCGCGTACTGCAACAGCCGCGACAGCGCGTCGATCGTCAGGCGCGCACTCGGCACCGCACCGCGACGGTAGAGGTCGTCGTAGCGCGGGGAGAGCGGCGTCTCGTTCGCACCGAGCTGCGGCAGCTGAACCAGTGGCGCGCCTTCGTAGCGGCGGAACGGATTCGGCTGGTTCGCCCAATCGAGCGCGCCGGGCCCGCTGGCATAGCGGCTGAAGTGATGCTTGGTGCGCTCGTGATAGCGCAGCACCGTTTCGATCTTGTCGGGGTCGTGCATGGCAGCTACAGCCGTGCCGACGCCGCCGCGCGTCAGTCCCGCTGTCCGGAAATGTAGTGTTCGAGTTGCTCGATGATGAACTGCTGCTCGGAAATGGTGGCCTTGACCAGGTCGCCGATGGAGATGAGGCCGATCAGCTGGCCGCCGTCCATCACCGGCAAGTGGCGCAGCCGGTTCTCGGTCATCAGCGCCATGCACTCGTCGCTGGTGTGGTGCAGGTGCACATACATCACCGGGCTCGACATGATGTCGCGCAGCGGCGTGTCCTTCGGCGATCGCGCCATGAGCACGAGCTTGCGCGCGTAGTCGCGCTCCGAGACGATGCCGACGACCTGGCCGCGCT
>JANNJX010000542.1:0-6100 GCA_031396005.1 Burkholderiales bacterium | reverse complement strand
TTCGCCGACGAACAGCAGTCTGGTGTTCGGGCGCAGCACGCGCAGCGCGTCGTGCGCGGCGAGCACCGCGTCGAGGTTCTTCTCGGCCGCGAGGCGGCCGACGTAGGCCAGCACCAGATCGTCGTCACTCGCGCCCCACGTTCGACGCAGCGCCGTGTTGCGTTTGGCCGGAGCGAACAGCCGCGTGTCGACGCCGCGGCCGACGACATGCAGGCGCTCGAAGCCGCGCGCCGCGAGATCATTGCGCAGCGCGTCGGTGGGCACCATCGTGCACTGCGCGCGGTTGTGGAACTTGCGCAGGTAGGCCAGGATCGGCTGGGTCAGCCAGCCGATGCCGTAGTGCTGGCCGTAGGCGTGGAAGTTGGTGCGAAAGTCCGTTGTCACCGGCAGATGCAGATGGCGCGCCGCCTGCAGCGCCGACCAGCCGAGCGGCCCTTCGGTGGCGATGTGCACCACGTCGGGCCGGCGCAGCGACCACAGGCGCACGAGCGCGCGCTTGGCCGGCAGGCCCATGCGCAGATGCGGGTAGCGCGGGATCGGGCAGCCGCCGGTCAGCACCTCGTCGAAGCGCGCTTCGCGCGCGCCGGCGGGGAACTGCTGCGGGCGCACGAGCTGCACGTCGTGGTGACGCTCGTGCAGGCCGTTGACCAGACGCGACATCGACATCGCCACGCCGTTGACTTCGGGCGGGTAGGTCTCGGTGACCATCGCCAGACGGCGCGAGCGCGGTAACGCCGGCAGGCTTTCTACCAGCAGGTTGTCGATCAGGTCACGCCGCATGTCGTGAATACTGACGAGCGCTGATAACCGTTCGATGACAGCGCGGGGCCGTCACGGTGTTTTCATGCAACGTCTTCACCATCCCGTCATGCAGCGCCGCCCGCGCGTTGCTTCACAGGAGCGTCATGAAGCCATCTTTCTTGCAAGAACTGCACACGCAGCGCTGGGACGACCACCGCTACTACCACCATAGCCGCATCAACCAGAGCCTGCACCTGGTCAGCGCGATCAGCTTCGTCATCGCCTACGGCCTGCTGTTCGCCGATCCGGCTCTTGCCGCGATCCTGGCCTGGTGCGTGTCGATGACGACGCGGCAGGCTGGCCACTTCTTCTTCGAGCCGCGCGGCTACGACCATGTGAACCAGGCCAGCGACGAGTTCAAGGAAGAGATCAAGGTCGGCTACAACATCGAGCGCAAGATCGTCTTGATGGCGGTGTGGGCGGCGATCCCGCTCGCGCTCTGGCTCGAGCCGTCGCTGTTCGGCGCCATCGAGCCGGCCGTCGGCTTCGGCGGCTTCGTGCACGACGTCGGCATCGCCTGGCTGGCGCTCGGCGTGGCCGGCCTGGTCTTTCGCGTTGGCCAGTTGTGGCTGGAGCAAGACCTGTCGACCGGGCTGGTGTGGATGACCAAGATCCTCACCGACCCGTTCCACGACATCTGGCTGTATCACAAGGCGCCGCTGCACCTGCTGCGCGGCGAGCTGATCGATCCGATGGTGCATGTGCGGCCGCACTGACTCGGGGCTTGCTCCTTCCCCCTGCAAGGGCAGGGGGAGGGCGCGAACACCGTCAGAACTTCAGGCGCAGCATCTCTGCGAGGATGCTGCGCTTGATGGCCTTGGCCGTCAGCGCCGGCGCCGTCCACCACCAGCCGTCAGCCTGCATCTGCAGGCAGGCTTCGACGAACCGCTCGGCCACGGCGTCGAAGTCGGCGTCGCTGTAGTCGAGGCTGAAGATCAGCCGCCCGCTGCCGACCCACGACAGCGCCAGGCCCTGCGCGCGCAGGTAGAACTGCAGCATCCAGTGATAGCGCCCGGGTTGCGTGTAGAGCACCGTCCAGATGCTCGACAGGTTGGCCACCTGCACCGGCACGCCGGCTTCACGCAGGCGCCAGTTCAAGTGTTCGGCGCGCGCGTTCCAGCGCGCGTCGAGGCCGTTGTAGAGCGCGGTGACCTCGGGCGTTTGCAAGCGGTCGAGGAATGCCGCCATCGCGCCCATCACGTACGGGTGCGAGTTGAAGGTGCCGCGGGCAAAGCAGATGTCGGCAGGCCGCTCCTCGCGAAAGCGCTTCATCAGTGCGCGCTTGCCGCAGACCGCGCCGACCGGCAGACCGCCGCCGAGCGTCTTGCCGTAGGTCACCATGTCGGCGCGCACGCCGAAATACTCCTGCGCACCACCCGGGGCGAGGCGAAAGCCGACGAAGACCTCGTCAAAGATCAAGACGATGCCGCGCTCGCTGCAGACTTCGCGCAGGCGCTTGAGCCACATGGTGTAGGCCTCGCGGTTGAAGCCGGCGCGGCGCGAGCCGTCCACCAGTTGCGCATCGCCGGGGGCGTTGGCGTTCGGGTGCAGGGCCTGCAGCGGGTTGACGAGCACGCAGGCGATGTCGCGCCGCGTGCGCAGCACCTCGAGCGAGCGTTCGTCCATGTCGCGCAGCGTGTAGGTTTCGCGCGGCGGCAACGGGTTGCCGGGGCCCGGCTGCACGTCCTCCCACCAGCCGTGGTAGGCGCCGCAGAAGCGCACGAGGTACTTGCGCCGCGTGTGGTAGCGCGCCAGACGCACCGCCTGCATCACGGCTTCGGTGCCGGACATGTGGAACGAGACTTCATCGAGGCCGGAGATTTCCTTGAGGCGCTCGGCGTTGGCCAGCGTCATCGGGTGCAGGCTGCCGAGCACCGGTCCGAGGGCGCGGGCGCGGTCGACGCCTTCATCGATGCAAGCCTTGTAGAAGTCGGTGCCGAAGACGTTGACGCCATACGAGCCGGTGAGATCGAAGAAGCGGTTGCCGTCGAGGTCTTCGACCATCACGCCGTCTGCGGCCTGCGCAAAAGCGCCGATGCGAAGGCACTCGCGCACCCGCGGCGCGTACTGGAACGGCACGCGGTAGCGGCCGGTGAACTGCAGGTCGGAGATCGTTTCCCGCGCGCGCGCCGTGGTCGCCGCGCTGACTGGATAGCGCTGCTCGAAGACTGCGGCCAGGCGCTCGAAGGCGATGCGGCGCTGTTGTGCTACGGCGTCGGGCGCGCCGTCGCTGTCGAAGAACCGCGCATCGTCGTAGGCGTAGCCGGGGACCAGCGCCGCCAGCCGCTTGGCCCAGCGCGAGTGGCCGGCCAGCGAGCGGTGCTTGGCCCGCGACAGATCGAGTCGGCGCTTCGCCGCGGGCAACAGGGCCAGCGCACCGAGGGCGAGGGCGGCAGAGGCAAGGGTTTCATTCATGAGGCATAGGTATGACAGACGTTGTTGACAGCGGTGTGAATCCCGGCTCGCTCGGCCGGCTGCGTCGCCTTTTCGCGCCGGTTTTTGCTCAGGAGGACTTGAACTTCCTGCTCACCAACCGGGTGCCGCGCATCGCCTTGACGCGGTTGATGGGTCGCGTCGCCCGCATCAGGAGCCCGTTGTTCACGCGTGCCGCGATCGCTGTCTGGCGCCTCTTCACCGAGCTCGATCTGCGCGAAGCCAGGAAGCAGCGCTTCGAGTCCATTCACGACTGCTTCACGCGCGAGTTGCGCGACGGCGCACGGCCTATCGATGCACGCGCCGAGGTGCTGACGAGCCCGTGCGATGCGATCGTCGGCGCCTGCGGCCGCGTCGAGCGCGGGCAGGTCTTTCAGGCCAAGGGCATGCCGTACGCGATGGCCGACCTGTTCGGCCCGTCGCAGGAAAGCTCGGGTTTCGAAGGCGGCTGCTACGTCACGCTGCGCCTGACCTCGGCGATGTACCACCGCTTCCACGCGCCGCACGACGCGACGCTGGAGCATGTGACCTACTTGAGCGGCGACACCTGGAACGTCAACCCGATCGCGCTGGCGCGCATCGAGCGCCTGTTCTGCCGCAACGAGCGCGCCGTGCTGCGTGTCCGGTTGCACTCGGGCCAGCCGATTGCGCTGGTGCCGGTGGCGGCGATCCTGGTGGCCAGCATCCGGCTGCACGCGCTCGATGTGCTGCTGCACCTGAAGCATCGCGGCGCCAACGAGATCCCGTGCAACGCACCGCTGACGAAGGGCCAGGAGATGGGCTGGTTCGAGCACGGCTCGACGATCATCGTCTTCGCGCCGCGCGGCTTTACGCTGTGCGAAGGGATCGAAGCGGGTGCGAGATTGCGCATGGGCCAGGCCCTGATGCGGCTGCCGTCATAGCGACGTCACGCACCACGGCCACGATGCGTTGTCATGAAGACCATCGACTTCGTGTACTTCAACGCCGGCGGTGGTCACCGCGCTGCCGCGTTGGCGCTGCAGGCCGTGATCGAGCAACAGCAGCGACCCTGGCGCGTGCGACTGATCGACCTGGCGCGTGTGCTCGACCCGCAATCGAGTTTTCGCCGCGTCATGGGGTTCGATCCGCAGGATTTCTACAACAAGCGTCTGCAGCGCGGCTGGACGCTCGGTCTGGCGCAGGAGCTGATATTGCTGCTAGGCGCCATCCGCCTGGGCCACACATCGATGCTGCGCGTGTTGCAGCGCCACTGGGCCGAAACCGAGCCGGACCTCGTCGTTTCGTTGGTGCCCAACTTCAACCGCGTGCTCTGCGAGTCGGTGGCGAGCACGCTGCCGGGTGTGCCGTACGCCACCGTGATGACCGACATGGCCGACCACCCGCCGCACTTCTGGATCGAGCCCGATCTGCCGCAGACGATCGTCTGCGGCACGCAGCGCGCGGCAGAGCAGGCGCGTGCCGCCGGCTATGTCGACGAGCAGATCGTGTCGACCTCGGGCATGGTGCTCAAGCCGACGTTCTACGACCTGCCGCCGATCAACCGCGCGCACCGACGCGCCGCCCTCGGCCTCGACCCGCTGCGGCCGACCGCCGTGGTCATGTTCGGCGGCCAGGGCTCGCAGCAGATGGTGCACATCGCCCGCGCGTTGGACGGCGTGCAGCTGCTGTTGATGTGCGGCCGCAACCGGCTGCTCGCCGAACAGTGCCGCCGGCTCCAGCGCTCGGCAAGGCAGGCGGTCGTCGGCTTCACCGAAGAGGTGGCCGAGGTGATGCGGCTGGCCGATTTCTTCATCGGCAAGCCGGGCCCCGGCGCCTTGAGCGAAGCGGTGCAGCTCGGCTTGCCGGTGATCACGCTGAAAAACGCGTGGACGATGCCGCAGGAGCGCTACAACGCGCAGTGGGTGCAGGAGCAGGGCGTCGGGCTCGTCGTGCCGTCGGTGGCACGTTTGCCGGCCGCTGCCGACGAGATGCTGCGCTGCCTGCCGCAGTGGCACGCCGCCACGGCGCGCATCGACAACCGCGCCGTGTTCGAGGTGCCGCAGGCGTTGGCCCATCTGCTGGCGCGTTCGACGTCTGCGCCGGGCATGGCGCTGCGCATGGTCGCTTGAACTTCAGCGCCTGAGCATCGCTTCGGCGGCGCCCATTGCAGGCTCGGGGATCGGCATCGGCGCCTGCGCCGCAGCGGCGATCGCCGGCTCGCGCTCGGTCACCGCCTGTGCGCTGCGGTCGATGATCTCGAGCCGGCCGTCGTCATGCTCGACGAGCGCCGTCAGGCTCTCTACCCAATCGCCGTCGTTGCAGTACAGCGTGCCGTCGATGACTCGCATCTCGGCATGGTGGATGTGGCCGCAGACCACGCCGTCGGCGCCGCGGCGGCGCGCTTCGCGGGCGACGGCGGCTTCGAAGTCGTCGATGTAGCTCACCGCACGCTTGACCCTGTGCTTGAGGTAGCGCGACAGGCTCCAGTACGGCAAGCCCAGCCGCGCCCGCGCGCGGTTGAACCAGCGGTTGACCTTGAGCGTGAACTCGTAGGCCGCGTCACCGACGTAGGCCAGCCACTTCGCGCACTGAATGACGCCGTCGAACAGGTCGCCATGCGTGATCCACAGCCGTCGGCCGTCGGCGGTGACATGCATGCAGTCGTCGACGACCTCGATGCCGCCGAAAGTGTGCGTGACGTAGCGGCGCGCGAACTCGTCGTGATTGCCGGGCACGAAGACGACGCGCGTGCCCTTGCGCGCCTTGCGCAGCAATTTCTGCACGACGTCGTTGTGCGACTGCGGCCAGTACCACGAGCGGCGCAGTTGCCAGCCGTCGATGATGTCGCCGACCAGGTACAGCGTCTCGCACTGCACGTCGCGCAGGAAGTCGAGCAGGGCACGGG
>JANNJX010000532.1:0-5904 GCA_031396005.1 Burkholderiales bacterium | reverse complement strand
GTACAATCTGTCGCTGCTGGGTTTCTGGACGCTGGCGTTCTTCTATGGCCAGGTCGGCGGCCACCACCTGATCGGCGGGCCGGTGCCGGGCTGGCTGACGACACTGTCGATCGTGCAGAGCGTGATGATGGTGATTCCGGTGGTGGCGTTCAGCGTCAACCAGTTCGGCACGATGCAGGGGCAGATGCACCTGGCGCGTTATTCGCCGACGTTGCGTTTCATGATGCTCGGCGGGCTGATGTACCTCGCGTCTTCGGTGCAGGGCTCGCTCGAATCGCTGCGCAGCATCAACACCGTCACCCACTTCACGCACTTCACCGTCGCGCATGCGCACCTGGGCATGTACGCCTTCGTCTCGATGGTGCTGTTCGGTGCGATCTACTTCATGCTGCCGCGCGTGCTCAATTGGGAGTGGCCGTACCCGAAGCTGATTTCGCTGCACTTCTGGCTCGTCGTGCTGGGCATCGCGATTTACTTCGTCGGCCTGTCGATCGGCGGCTGGCTGCAAGGCATGGCGATGCTCGACGCGGCGCGGCCGTTCATGGAGTCGGTGACGCTGACGCGGCCGTACCTGCAGGCGCGCAGCACCGGCGGCGTGTTGATGACGCTCGGCCACTTCGTCTTCGTCGGCCATTTTCTGGCGATGGCATTGCGCTTCGGACCGCAGCGGGCAGGCGCAGCGCTGTTCGTGCAGATGTCGCCGCACAAGGCAGCAGCCTGAGCCGTGGACAGCGATATCAAGCTCGTCAGCGGGGCAATGGTGGCGCTCGGCCTGGCCACCGCGGCGCTGGTGGTGATGCCCTACATCCAGGTGCGGGGCATCTTGCCGCCTGCGCAGTTGAAGCCCTACACCGATCAGCAACAACGCGGCCGCGCGGTGTACGTCGCCAACGGCTGCGTCTATTGCCACAGCCAGCAGCCGCGCGACCGCAAGGTGGCGCCCGACGGCGCGCGCGGCTGGGGCCGTCCTTCCGTGCCGGCCGACTACTCATACGACCGCCCTCATCTGCTCGGCTCGATGCGCACCGGGCCCGACCTGTTCAACATCGGCGCGCGCCAGCCCAGCGCCGACTGGCACCTCGGCCACCTGTACCAGCCGCGCGCGTATGTGCCGGGCTCGATCATGCCGTCTTACGCCTTTCTGTTTCGCGTCAAGGATGCGGCCGATGAAGGCGAGCAGGTCGTCAACATGCCGCCGGGCCGCGTGCCGGAGGGCAAGGTGGTGGTGGCGTCGCCCGATGCACTCGATCTCGTCAAGTATTTGCAGGGACTCGATCACACGTACCCAGTGCTGCCGGCGCTGCCGGCGGCGTCTGCCGCGTCGTCGGCAAAACCTTGAAGCGCGGCGATGGCGCGAGACGACACCCAACAAGCCCCGACGCCGCCGAACGCGCAGCAGCGCGAGCAGGTCGATCCGACCGAGCGCAGCCAGCCGATCCCGTTGCTGGCCGCGCTGGTGATCGCGAGCGTGCTGCTGTTCGGCGTCGGCTACATCGTCTTCTCCGATGCGCCGGGGTCACCGGCGCACGGTGACCGGCGCACGCTCGCCGATCTGAGCGCCGACAGCGCGAAGGCCGCCGGCACGGTGGACGGCAAGCAGCTTTACGCCGCGCACTGCGTGGCCTGCCACCAGGCCAGCGGCAAGGGCCTGGCGGGGGTCTTCCCGCCGCTCGATGCATCGGAGTGGGTGGTCGGCGACGAGCGCATCCTCGCCAACATCCTGCTGCACGGCGTCGTCGGCGAAATCACCGTGGCGGGCACGGCCTACAAGGGCAACATGCCGGCCTTCAAGCAACTCGGCGACGCCGAACTGGCAGCAGTGGCAACTCACGTGCGCGGTGCGTGGTCGAACAAGGCGCCGCCAATCAAGCCCGAGCGGATCGCGCAGGAGCGCAAGGCGAGCACGCGCACAGCGCCGTTTGCCGGTGGCGACGAGCTCAAAGCGCTCGGCGCCAAGCCCTGATGTGGCGCACCACGCTGGCCTGCGCGGCGCTGGCATCGACGGCGTGGTTCTGCGCGTCGTCGCTGACCCAAGGCTTCGAGGTCTGGACAGCCGAGGGGGCGCGGCGGCTGCAAGTGGCCAACGCGCCGGTGCCCGCGCCGCACGCCGTGCTGGCCGGCCCCGACCTCGGCGAGGCGACGCTGCGGGAGATGTTGGCCCGCCCGGGGCGCGTCACCATCGCCAGCTTCGTCTACACGCGCTGCCCGACCGTGTGCGTGGCCTTGGGCAGCAACCTGCAGCAGCTTCAGCACCTCGTCGGATCGGACATCAAATTGCTGTCGATCAGCTTCGACCCCGCGCACGACGACAGCGGGCAACTGCGCCGCCACGCCGAGTTGTGGCGCGCCGACGCGCGCCACTGGCGCATGGCCACCGTGCCCGACGCCGCGCAATTGCAGCGCTTGCTCGCCGCCTGGCAGGTGGTGGTGATCGACGACGGGCGCGGCGGCTGGGAGCACAACGCAGCGCTGCTGGTGATCGACCCACGCGGCCGCCTGGTGCGCATCTTCGACGACACCGACGTGGCCGGCGCGCTGGAGTTCGCACGTGCGCTGCAAAGCGCCGGCGGCACGGGCCTGCTGCTCTGATGCGCGCGCACCGCTCCGCACTGCTCGCGCTCGCAGGCGCAGGCCTGCTGGTGCTGATGCTGCTGCCGTCGGTGCGGCACGACGTCGAGTCGCGCATGAGCACGCACATGCTCGTGCAGTACCCGGCGCTGATGCTGGCCGGCGCGCTGCTTGCACTGCGACGGTCCCCCGGCACGCAACGATGGAACGAACTGGGCATCACCGGGTTGCTCGCCGTGGCGCTGACGATGGCGCTGCTGATGGTACCGCGCGTGCTCGATCTGGCGCTGCTCGATCCGCGCGTCGAAAGCCTCAAGCTGTCGGCACTGGTGGCCAGCGGCGCGGCGCTCGCGTTGTCGTGGCAGCGCGCCGGCACCGTTATCCAGGCCTTCTTCCTCGGCAATGTGCTGCCGATGCTGGCGGTGGTGGGCACGCTGTACCAGGACTCGCCGGCGCGGCTGTGCAACGCCTACCGGCTGGACGATCAGCAGATGCTCGGCACGGCGCTGGTGGCGGTGTCGGTCGGCATCCTGGCAGCGTGGCTGCTGCACCTGGGACTGCGGCACTCAAAGATCACCGGCTTGCCGGCGGCGAACAGCGGATCGAACTCGTGATCGGCCAAGCCATGCGGATGCTCTGACGGCGGCTGATGCACTGATGCAGCTCAAGTCGGCGGCGCGGATCGAAAGCGCCGCGCGCGATCGACCAGACTCAGCATCTCGTCGGCGGCGTGCAGCGTCAGCCGATGCCGGGTGAAACCCGGCCGCGGCGAGATGTGAACCGCCATCTCGCGTGCCAGCAGCAGTTGATGCTCAGGGGCTCGTGCCAGCAACGCAATGACGAGGTTTTCCAACGCGACGACGCGCACGCGCAATTGCGCCATCTCGGTCTGCGTGGACAGCGGCACAACGAAGCCGGATCGTTTGGCGGTGCTTCTCATGGCTGCATCGTGGGCCAGCGTTGCCGCGCTATCTGTGCGCTGTCGCACACAAGCGCGAACGAGCGTCAGTCCGACCACATCCTTTGACGATGGCGTCACTCTACAGCCCGCGCCACGATCTTGCGCAACTCGCTCGCCCACAACACGCCGCTGGCCATGGCCACGCACAGCGCCCACTGGTCGAGCGACAACGGCACCGTGCCGAAGGCCAGGTTGAGCCAGCCGACATGCACCACGGCCACTTGCAGCAGCACGGCCAGCGCGATCGACGCCCACAGCCAGCGGTTGGCGAACAGGTTTGCGAAGGCGCTGCGATGTTCCGAGCGCGCGTTGAAGCAGTTGAACAACTGCGCCAGCACGAGCACCGTGAAGCCCGCAGTGCGCGCGTTGTCGAGCGTGTGCGTGCCTTCGATCAGGCCGCCGGGCAGGTAGAGGTCAATCGTCAGCAGCGTCACCACCGCCATCACGGCCCCTGTCTGCAGCACGTCGCGCCACATGCGCGCGTTGATGACGCGTTCGTCGCGCCGCCGCGGCGGACGCGACATGATGTCGGAGGTGATCGGATCGACGCCCATCGCCAGAGCCGGCCCGGAGTCGGTGACGAGGTTGATCCACAAGATCTGCGTGGCCAGCAGCGGCAGCACGACGGTGTGTCCGATGCTCGCGTCGCTGCCGGAAAGGCCGAGAACGCCGGCGCCGACGACACCGAAAAACACCGTCAACACCTCGCCCATGTTCGACGACAGCAGGTAGCGCAGGAACTTGCGGATGTTGTCGAAGATGGCGCGGCCCTCGCGCACCGCCTGCACGATGGTGGCGAAGTTGTCGTCGGCCAGGATCATCTTCGCCGCCTCCTTCGTCACTTCGGTGCCGGTGATGCCCATCGCCACGCCGATGTCGGCCGCCTTCAGCGCCGGCGCGTCGTTGACGCCGTCGCCCGTCATTGCAACGATATGGCCGTCGGCCTGCAGCGCGGCGACGATGCGCAGCTTGTGCGCCGGCGCGACGCGGGCGAATACCGACGCCTTGCGCACGGCGTCCTTGAACGCTGCATCGTCGAGTGCATCAAGCTCGGTGCCGCTGAGCGCAACAGCGCCGGCTTCGGTGATGCCGAGATCGGCCGCGATGCGCGCCGCCGTGCGCGGGTGGTCGCCGGTGATCATGATGACGCGGATGCCGGCGCGGCGTGCTTCCTGGATCGCCAGCGCGGCTTCCGGTCGCGGCGGGTCGATGATGCCGACGGTGCCGACGAAGATCAGTTCGCGCTCGATCGCGTCGTTGCCTTGCGCGTCCTCCCCGGCATCGAGCGGGCGATAAGCCACGGCCAGCGTGCGCAGCGCCGCGTCGGTCAGCGCATCGACATCGGCCAACACGCGCGCACGCAACGCATCGTCGAGCGCCACCACGTCCATGCACACGCGCGCCCGCGTGCATTGCGCCAGCAGCACTTCGGGCGCGCCCTTGGTGACGATGACGAGTGCATCGCCCTGCTCATGGTCGCGCTCGATGCTCGACATCATCTTGCGCTCCGACGTGAAGGGAATCTCGGAGACGCGCTCGAAGCGCTGCCGGCGCCGCTCGGTCACACCCAGCTTGCGCTCGGCCACCAGGAAGGCCGCTTCGGTCGGGTCGCCGTGGATCTCCCAGCCGCCGTCGCTCGCCTGGCGCAGATCGGCGTTGCCGGCCAGGCTGCCACCCGCCAGCACGACCACCTGCTCGGCATGCAGCGGCCCGCCTTCGAGCAGCGTGCCCTCGTGTTCGACCCGGCCCTCGGGCGCGTAGCCGACGCCGGTGACATGCGTGCCGCCGGACAGTGTCATCACGCGCTCGATCGTCATCTCCGAGCGCGTCAGCGTGCCGGTCTTGTCGGAGCAGATCACCGAGGCCGAGCCGAGCGTCTCCACCGAAGACAGGTTCTTGACGATCGCGTGGTGCCGCGCCATGCGCTGCACGCCGAGCGCGAGCACCACCGACAGGATCGCCGGCAGCCCCTCGGGCACGGCGGCCACCGCCAGCGACACGCCGAGCAGCAGCACGCGCGTCACGTCGCCGGCGCTGCGGATGTCGGACAGCACGAACAGCGTGCCCATCACGACCACGGCGATGATGACGACGGCGATGCCGAGCATGCGGCCGATGCGCGCCACCTCCTTGGCCAGCGGCGTCGGCTCGTCGACGGTGGCTTCGAGCAGCGTCGCGATCGCACCCATCTCGGTGTCCATCGCGGTGGCGGTGACGACGGCGCGCGCACTGCCCTGCACGACCGCCGTGCCCTTCCAGACCATGTTCAGGCGGTCGCCGAGCGGCACCGCGGCGGCCAGCGTGGCCGCGTCCTTCAACACCGCTTCGCTCTCGCCCGTGAGCGAGGCCTCCTGCACGCGCAGCGTCGTGGCTTC
>JANNJX010000511.1:0-2967 GCA_031396005.1 Burkholderiales bacterium | reverse complement strand
CAGACCAGGTCGAAGCCCGCCTTCTGGATCATCGGCAGCACGACGGCGCTGGTCAGCACGATCATCGAGATGCCGTCCAGCGCCGTGCCGAGAATGAGATAGACGACGGTCAGCACGGCGATCAGCGCGTAGGGTGAGAGGTTCATCGCGTTGACCCAGTCGGCCAGCTCGCGCGGGATGCCGGTGAAGGCCATGGTCTTGGTAAGAAACGCCGCACCCGCGAGGATGAACATGATCATGCAGCTCACGCGCGTGGCGCTCGACAGGCCTTCCCAGAAATTCTTCCAGGTCAGCATGCGGCCGCTGGCGGCGATGACCAAGGCGCCGAGCACGCCGAAGGCCGCGCACTCGGTGGCCGTGGCCCAGCCGGCGAGCAGCACCCAGACGATGAAGACGATCAAAAGCGTCACCGGGATCAGGCTGCCCGAGCGCTTGATCTTTTGCGTGAACGACAGGTGCTCGTCGGCCGCCGGCACGCGCTCCGGATGGACCAGCGCCCACCACGCGATGTAACCGGAGAACAGCGCCATCAGCAGCAAGCCGGGCAGGAAGCCGGCGAGGAAGACGCGGATGATCGACGCGTCGGCGGCCACTGCGTAGACCACCATCGTGATCGACGGCGGAATCAGGATGCCGAGCGTGCCTGCGGTGGCCAGCGAGCCGAGCGCCATCTTTTCGTCGTAGCCGCGGCGCTGCAGCTCGGGCAGCGCCACCTTGGCGATCGTCGCGCAGGTGGCCGCCGACGAGCCCGAGACCGAGCCGAAGACGCCGCAGCCGAGGATGGTGGTGTGCATCAGCCGCCCGGGCACGCGCTCGAGCCACGGCGCCAGGCCTTCGAACATCTGTTCCGACAGGCGCGTGCGAAACAGGATCTCGCCCATCCAGATGAACAGCGGCAGGGCGGCCAGCTCCCAACTCGCGCTGCTCTCCCAGAACGCTGAGAACAGATTCTTGCCCGGCAGCGTGGTGGTGAAGAACGCCTGGCCGATCCAGCCGACGATGGCCAGCGTCATCGCGATCCAGACGCCGCCGGCGAGGAAGAGCAGCATCAACAGCAGCAGGAAGGCGCCGAGCCAGACGAGGTCCATGTCAGTGGTCCGATCGCGCTTGGCCCGAGGGCAGCGCGGCGCCGGCGCTCATGCTGGAGTACCAGACATCGCACGGTCGCCGCACCACCCTCGGGCCTGCCGAGCCGGCCGTTCTTCGCCGCCCCGAAAACGAACTGCCGCGACCCGCAAGGCGATGGGTGGGCCGCGGGTGTAGCGCATGGGCGCCGCCAAGCACCGCAGGCTTTTGGCCGGCGCGCGTACCCGCGCGCTTCGTCATCTGACTCACGGCATCTGTTCGAGCGCAGTGAACGCAGCGAGTTATGCCGTGCGGCCAAAAGATGAGGAGCGCAGGGAACCCGCAGCGCAGCGATGGGCAAGCCTCTGCGCTGCGCACGCGGCCCGCTCGTCGCCTTGCAAGCACCGACAGTGGAACGAGTGAAATGCGAACGCTGATGAAGACAACCGACACCATCACATGTCTTCCGAAAAATCGCCACGTGCGTGGCGTTCTTCGACGAGCCGCACATACGTCGGCTTCGCACCACGCAACACCAGAACCAGCTCATCGAGCACGGCGATGAAGAACAGCAGCGAGCCGACGACGAATGTCATCTGCGGAATCCACAGCGGCACCACCAGCAGGCCGACCGGCATGTCCTTGAACTGCCAGCTTTCGTAGGTGAAGCGCGCCGCCCAGAAGGCGAGGTAGCCGATGGCCAGCGCGGCGGTGACGAGCGACGCGATCTCGAAGCCGCGTCGCAGGCGCGGCGGCAAACGTTCCAGCAGCAAGGTCACACGCACGAAGTCTCCGTTGCGGAAGGCTTGCGCCATCGCCAGAAAGGCGGCGGCCGCGCACAGCCACGACACGAGGTCGTTGACGATGCCGACACGCCAGCCGAGCTCGCGGCCGAGCGAGCCGACGATCATCAACACGAAGATCGACAACACGCACAGCGCCGCCAAGGCGCCGGCGGCCGCGTAGAGCATGTCGAGAAAGCGGCGCATCGGCAGTCTTGATTATTTGCGGAGAACGTCGATCACGGTTTTGCACGGGCAAAGCAGAGATGCCCTCGGCTTCGGGCTAGCACGGGTCTGCAAAGGTTCGAGCACGACCTATGCTAGCGACCCGTCTGCATTGCATTTGCAAGGAGAACCCCATGCGTGTCTTGCGCTCCGTCCTCGTAGCCGCGGTTGCGGCGGCCTCTGTCTGCGCGCAGGCGCAGACCAAGTGGGATCTGCCTGCCGCCTACCCGGCGACCAACTTCCACAGCGTCAATCTGGCCGAGTTCGCGGCCGACGTGGACAAGGCCACGGCCGGCAAGCTGAAGATCACGCTGCACGCTGGTGCATCGCTGTTCAAGGCGCCGGAGATCAAACGCGCGGTGCAGGGCGGGCAGGCGCAGATCGGCGAGGTGCAGATCTCCAACGTCAGCAACGCGTGGCCGTTGATCGGCGCCGATGCGCTGCCCTTCCTGGCCGACAGCTACGACGCGTCGGTCAAGTTGTGGGCGGCGCAGAAGCCGTTCTTCGACAAGAAGCTCGCCGAGCAGGGCATGGTCGCGCTGTACTCGGTGCCGTGGCCGCCGCAAGGCGTGTACTCGAAGAAGCCGCTGTCCTCGGCGGCGGACTTGAAGGGCGTGAAGTGGCGAGCCTACAACCCGGCGACGAGCCGCATTGCCGAACTCGTCGGCGCGCAGCCGGTGACGGTGCAGGCCGCCGAGCTGAGCCAGGCCTTTGCCACCGGCGTCGCCGAGTCGATGATGAGCAGCGGCTCGACGGGCTGGGACTCGAAGTTGCACGAGCATGTGAAGTACTGGTACGACACACAGGCCTGGCTGCCGCGCAACCTGATCGTCGTCAACAAGGCCGCGTTCGATGCCCTCGACGCGCCGACGAAGCAGGCGCTGCAGAAGGCCGC
>JANNJX010000739.1:0-2305 GCA_031396005.1 Burkholderiales bacterium | reverse complement strand
GCGCCGGAAGAAGTGGAGCAACTCGTCACCTTCCCGATCGAGACGACGATGAACGGCATGGCGGGCGTCACCCGGGTGCGTTCGGTGTCTGGTGTCGGGCTGGCCGTCGTGACGGTGGAGTTCGAGTGGGGCAGCGACATCTATCTGAACCGCCAGCAGGTGGCCGAGCGGCTGGCGCTCGTGCGCGAACAGTTGCCGCCAGGCGTGGCGCCGCAGATGGGGCCGATCAGCTCGATCATGGGCGAGATCATCCTGCTGGCGCTGCCGGTCGATCCGGCCAAGGCCACGCCGATGCAGGCCCGTGAATACGCCGACTGGGTGCTGCGCCCACGCCTGCTCACGCTGCCCGGCGTGGCACAGGTGATCCCCATCGGCGGCGAGGTCAAGCAATACCGGGTCGAGCCCGACGCCACGCGCATGCTGACGCTGGGCGTCACGCTGGATCAGGTCAAGACGGCACTGGAAGGTTTTTCCGCCAACACCAGCGGCGGTTTCCTGGAATCGCAGGCCAGGGAGTTCCTCATCCGCCAACTCGGCCGCACCGCCAAGCTGTCGGACTTGCAGCGTGTGACGGTCGCGGTCAACAACGGGCAACCCATCGCCCTGTCGCAGGTGGCCGATGTGCGGCTGGCGGCCGGCGTCAAGCGCGGCGACGCCAGTTTCCAGGGCCAACCGGCGGTCATCCTGGCGGTGCAGAAGCAGCCGGCCGCCGACACGGTGAAGCTGACGCGCGACATCGAGGTTGCGCTGACCGACCTGGGCAAGAGCCTGCCGCCCGGCATCCAGCCGCCGCAGACGTTGTTCAAGCAGGCCGACTTCATCGAGAACTCGATCGCCAACGTGGCCGAAGCGCTGCGCGACGGCGCCATCATGGTGGCGATCGTGCTGTTCGCGTTCCTGCTCAACGTGCGCACGACGATCATCTCGCTGACCGCGATTCCCGTGTCGATCCTGGTCACGGTGCTGGTGTTCAAGTACTTCGGGCTGACCATCAACACGATGACGCTCGGGGGCCTGGCGATCGCCATCGGCGAGCTGGTCGATGACGCGGTGGTGGGCGTCGAGAACGTGCTGCGCCGGTTGAAGCTAAATGCCAAGGCGAAAGCGCCCAGGCCGACAGTGCAAGTGATCTCCGAGGCGACCCTGGAGGTGCGCTCGGCCATCGTCTATGCCACGCTGATCATCGTGCTGGTGTTCGTGCCGCTGTTCGCGCTGCCCGGTATCGAAGGGCGCCTGTTCACGCCGCTCGGCGTGGCCTACATCGTCTCCATCCTGGCCAGCATGTTCGTCTCGGTGTCGATCACACCGGTGATGGCGTACTACCTGTTGGCGCAGCCGCCGTCGAACGCCGCGCGGGCGCCGCGCCGCTGGTGGCAGTTCTGGCGCTGGGGCGAAGGCGGCGCCCACCACGAGGCGGACAGCCCGCTGGTGCGCGTGCTCAAGCGCGGGGACGCGCGGCTGCTGGAATGGTCATTTGGCCGCGCGCGGGGGGTCGTCGCCATCGCCGCGCTCGCCGTCGTCGGCGCTGCCGCCAGCGTGCCGTTCTTCGCGCGTGCCTTTCTGCCGCCGTTCAACGAAGGCACCCTGACGGTGAGCCTGCTGCTCAACCCCGGCACGTCGCTGGCCGAATCCAACCGCATCGGCGTGCTCGCCGAACAGCTGGCGATGCAGGTGCCCGAGGTCATCAAGGTCGGCCGGCGCACCGGCCGCGCCGAACTGGACGAACATGCCGAAGGCGTGCACTCGTCGGAGATGGACGTCGACCTCAAGGCATCGGCGCGCAACCGCGACCAGATCACGCAGGACCTGCGCAACCGGCTGGCCCTGCTGCCGGCGGTGGTCAACGTCGGCCAGCCGATCTCGCACCGGCTGGACCACCTGCTGTCGGGCGTGCGCGCGCAGATCGCGGTGAAGGTCTTCGGCGAGGATCTGGACACGCTGCGTGGCCTGGCGGCGGGCCTGCGCGAGCGCCTGGCCACCATCCCCGGCATCACCGACCTGCAGATCGAAAAGCAGGTGCTGATCCCGCAGCTCAAGGTGCGGCTGGACTACGACAAGGCCGCCACCTACGGCGTGGCGCCGGGTCACGTGCTCGAATCGCTGGAGACGCTGATCGAAGGCAGCCGGGTGACGCAGATCATCGAAGGCAACCGCCGCTTCGACCTGATGCTGCGTCTGCCCGACAGCGAGCGCGGCAAGCAGGGCCTGCAGAACCTGCTGATCGAAACACCGCGCGGGCGCGTGCCGCTGTCGGCACTGGCGAGCGTCGAAGAAGGCGACGGCCCGAACCAGATCAGCCGCGAGA
>JANNJX010000472.1:0-7409 GCA_031396005.1 Burkholderiales bacterium | reverse complement strand
GTCATCGACCGGCGGCCAGATCACACCGCCGGTGCTCGGCGCGGCGGCCTTCCTGATGGTCGAGTTCCTGTCGGTGCCGTACCAGACGATCATCGTCGCCGCGGCGATCCCGGCCTTCATGCATTTCTTCGGCGTCTTCATGCAGGTGCACTTCGAAGCCAAGCGCTTCGGCCTGCGCGGCCTGACCGAAGACGAGATGCCCAAGCTGCGCGAGAGTTTTCGCGCGCGCTGGCCGACGCTGATCCCGCTGGTGTTGCTGATCGCCATCCTGGTCAGCGGGCGCACGCCGTACCTCGCCGCATTCACCGGCATCTCGTCGTGCGCGATCGTCGGCCTGACGACGCGCGTACAAGGCAACACCGCGAAGCATTGGGGGCTGATGCTCGGCCTGCACGCGGCGCTGCTGGTGCTGGTGTTCGGCGGCATCGAGAGCGAGGGCGTGAAGCTGGCGCTGTTCGGCGCGGCACTCGTCACGGCGGTCGTGCTGACGCGCCTGTTCAAGATCGACGGCCGCATCGGCACTCCCGCCTTGGTCGAAGCGTTTTCCACCGGCGCGAAATACGCGCTCGCGGTCGGCGCGGCGGCAGCGACGGTGGGCATCGTCATCGGCGTCGTCACGCTGACCGGCGTCGGCTTCAAGCTGAGCACGATCATCACCGGCGCGGCGCAGGCGGTGTCCGGCGGCGTGGTCTCGCTGCTGCCGGCCTGGCTGATCACGCAGCAGTCGCTGACGCTGTTCGTCGCGCTGCTGATGACCGGCATCGTCTGCATCCTGCTGGGCTGCGGCATCCCGACCACGGCCAACTACATCATCATGGTCACGGTGGCCGCGCCGACGCTGGTGCTGCTCGGCGTCGAGCCGCTGGTGGCGCACTTCTTTGTCTTCTACTACGGCGTACTCGCCGACATCACGCCGCCGGTGGCGCTGGCCGCCTACGCGGCCGCCGGCATGGCCGGCAGCGACCCGTTCAAGACCGGCAACATGGCGTTCCGCCTCGGCCTGGCCAAGGCGCTGGTGCCCTTCGTCTTCGTCTTCTCGCCGTCGCTGCTGATCGTCGCCAAGGGTTACACGCATTACGACTTCGTCGTCACCTTCGTCGGCTGCATCCTCGGCATCACGTTGCTGGCGGCGGCGCTGTCGAAGTTCTTCCTCGTCGAGATGACGCGCCCTGAACAGGCGCTGTGCCTGCTGGCGGCGCTGTTGATGATCGCGCCGGGCTTGCTGCCGACAGCGATCGGCTTGCTGCTGGCCGTGCCGATGCTGATGCGCCACTGGGTCGCGCACCGGCGCGGCGTGCGGGCCGCTACCGCCGGTTAGCGGCCGGGTTCTTCGGCGGGAACCCAGTCAGAGGCCGAGTTCCTCGGCACGCGTGCGCGCGGCGTGCAGCGCACGCACCACCGCCGCCTTGACGCCGTCGCTGTCCAGCGACGTGATAGCGGCGTGCGTCGTGCCGCCCTTGGACGTGACGCGCTCGCGCAGCGCGGCCGGTGACTCGGCGGATTGCATCGCCAGTTGCGCCGCACCAGCGATCGTCTCTTGCGCCAGGCGCCGCGCGGCCTCGGCAGGCAAGCCCATCTGCGTGCCGGCGTCGACCATCGCTTCGAGCAGGTAGAACACATACGCCGGGCCCGAGCCCGAGAGCGCCGTCACCGCATCGAGGTCGGCTTCGGCGCCGAACCAGAGCAGGTTGCCGGTGGGCGAAAGCACACGCTCGACGGCAGCGCGGTCATCGACGCTCGCGGCGTCGCGCGCGAACAGGCCGCTGATGCCCCGGCCGATCAGCGCCGGCGTGTTCGGCATCGCGCGCACGACGCGCTGGCTGCCGGTGGCGTGCGCGATGGCGTCGCTGCGCACACCGGCCATCACCGACAGTTGCAGCGCCTGGCTCACATGCGGTGTGCAGGCCGCCGCGGCTTCGGCATAGCTCTGCGGCTTGACGGCCCAGACCACAAGGTCGGCGTCGCGCAATGACGCATCGGCTTGCGCCAACAGCTTGACGCCGGGCCTTGCCGCCGCGATGCGCTGGCGCTGCTCGTCGAACGGCTCGACGACCGTGATCGACTCCGACGGCCAGCCGCCCCACAACAAGCCGCCGAAGATGGCGCCGGCCATGTTGCCGCCGCCGATGAATGCGAGTCGGGGTGTGCTCACAAGGCCTCGCGCCGGGCCGCCCCAAGCAGGCCTTGCGGCCCCTCGGGAGGCAGTGAACGAAGTGAACGTGGGGGTTTCATGATTCGAGTTTAGGCCGCGGCATGAATGACGTGATCGTCGGCCATGCAAAGGCGGCATCAACCAGCTTCCAAACACACCCCGCGTCGGCCTACAGTGCTGCACCCACCGGCGCGCGGCTCACGAGGCGGACGCGACCTTGGCATCCAACATCAACGGAGACTTTTTGTCATGAACCTCAGCTACGTCACCAGCCACCCCGACAGCCCGTGGAGCTCGTACCTGATGCAGGTCGATCGCGTGGTGCCCTACCTGGGCAAGCTGTCGCGTTGGGCCGAAACGCTGAAGCGGCCCAAGCGCACGCTGATCGTCGACATCCCGATCGAGATGGACGACGGGCAGATCGGCCACTTCGAAGGTTTCCGCTCGCAGCACAGCCTGACGCGCGGCCCCGGCAAGGGCGGGGTGCGCTACCACCCGGACGTGACGCTCGAAGAGGTGATGGCGCTGGCAGCGTGGATGACGATCAAGACCGCTGCGGTGAACCTGCCCTACGGCGGCGCCAAGGGCGGCATCCGCGTCGATCCGAAAAAGCTGTCGTTGAAGGAGCTGGAGAAGCTGACGCGCCGCTACACCAGTGAGATCGGTCTCATCATCGGTCCGCAGCAGGACATCCCGGCGCCCGACGTCAACACCAACGGCCAGATCATGGCCTGGATGATGGACACGTACTCGATGAACACGGGGGCCACCGCCACCGGCGTCGTCACCGGCAAGCCACTCCATCTGGGCGGCTCGTTGGGTCGGATCAAATCGACCGGCCGCGGCGTTTTCGTGACCGGCCGTGAGGCGGCGCGGCGCATCGGCTTGAAGTTGGACGGTGCCAAGGTCGCGGTGCAGGGCCTGGGCAACGTCGGCTCGTCGGCGGCCGAACTCTTCGGCCAGGCCGGCGGCACCATCGTCGCCGCGCAGGACCACACCGGCAGCATCTGCAACGCCAAAGGCTTCGATCTGTCGTTGCTGATCCCGCACATCAAGGAAACCGGCGGCGTCGGCGGTTTCAAGGGCGCCGAGCCGATGGACAACGAAGCGTTCTGGGACACGCCGTGCGACATCCTGATCCCGGCCGCGCTCGAAGGCCAGATCACGCCCGCGCGCGCGCAGCGCATCAAGGCCAAGCTCGTGCTCGAAGGCGCCAACGGCCCGACGAGCCCGGCGGCCGACGACATCCTGGCCGACCGCGGCATCCTCGTCGTGCCCGACGTGATCTGCAACGCCGGCGGCGTGACCGTGTCGTACTTCGAGTGGGTGCAGGATTTCTCGAGCTTCTTCTGGAGCGAAGACGAGATCAACGTCCGCCTGGACAAGATCATGGTCGATGCGCTGAAAAAGATCTGGGACACCGCGGATCGGCACAAGACGACGCTGCGCACCGCGACTTTTGCGGTGGCGTGCGAGCGCATCCTGATGGCGCGTGAGGAGCGGGGGCTGTACCCCTGAACGCGATTCCTGACCGCTACACGACCGGCAGTGCGAGTATCAGAGCCTGCTCGCGGGTCAACGCCGCGCCCCGTGCCATGTGACGAGCCTTGGCGGCCGCAGTCAGCTCCGTATCTAGCCGGTGCTCGAGCTGCTGCCGACGCGCTGCCGCGGAGGGCCAACGCTTTTCGCCCGTCGCCGACAGGGCTGCCTCCACGTGGCCAGCCACCTGCGCTGCGTCGACGAATCGACCGAGCGTCGTCGCATTGCGCGCCAGCGTGTCCAGCAAACGCAGCTCATCACCCTCACGCTGCAGCAGCCGCAGTGCACGTCGCCCGACGGCCAGCGCTTCCGGCGCTCGGCCTTGCAACGTGAGCGCGACCATCAGCATGTCCATCACGTGGCCGACGATGTTCTCGTCGATGCCCAGAGCGTCCAGCGTCTCGAGCGACTGGCGTGCAAGCGTCTCGGCTCGTGCCAGGCGGCCGAGTGAGAGTTCGCAGTCGGCCACGTTGGCGCCGGTGGCCACATGCGTCGCCCAATTGCCAGCCTGCGCCAGCAACTCGGCCTGCGCGGCTGCACACTGCAGCGCTTCCTCCGCCCGGCCTTGCGATTGCAGCCAACGGTGCTTCGCCCACTGGTAACTAGAGCGTAGTGCCGGTGGCCAATCTGACTGCTCGAGCCGCTCAGCCTCCTGTATCAGTGATGGCGCATCGAGCTCACGGTCATGACGCGACCCGATGGCCAAGGCCCAGGTCAGCGCGTCATAAAGGCGGCCCGGTTCGTCCAGGGCCCGGTACACCTCGGCGGCATGCAGGGCGGCCTCGAGCCCAGCCGGGTGGGCGTTGCGGGAACAGGCGAGCGCAATGCGAGCCCAGAACACGCCCCGCAGGCGCGGCGCCAGCGACGCCTGCGCTCGCGCTCGAAGTGGCAACACACGCTGCAGATACTCGGCGTTCAATGCCGCGGCCAAGAAGACATGGCTCGTGCCCGCGGCCAGGCTGACCACCAGCCCGTCGTCGCGGCTGGTCTGCGCCCAGTCGAGTGCTGCCCGGGCGTTGTCGAGCTCAACGACGAGATCGGGCACGGCGGCCGGCGGGGTGCGCCAGAGCCGGTGATCGTCGCAGTCGACGCGCAGCATGCGATCCATCGCCCGAGCGTGGCGCTCGCGCAGCAGCGACTGCTCCCCCGCGGCAACCAGGCGCTCCTGGGCGTAGAGCCGCGTCGTCTCGAGCAGGCGAAAGCGCGGCACCGGCTGGCGGTCGGATACGACGATCGAGCGGTCGACCAGGCCGCCGAGCTTTTCCAGCACGCCCCATTCATCGATCGTCTCGTCCTGCCCCACGTGCTGCGCGGCCGACAGCGAGAAGCCACCGACGAAGACAGCGAGCCGGCGCAGCAGCTGCTGCTCTGCGTCGTCGAGCAGGCCGTGGCTCCAGTCGAGCGTGGCGCGCAAGGTCTGGTGCCGCGGCAGCCGCGTTCGAGCGTGCGACGCGAGGACCTTGAGCCGCTCGCTCAAGCGCGCGCGCAGCCCGTCGATGCCGAGCAGCGGCAAGCGTGCCGCCGCCAGCTCGATGGCCAGCGGAATGCCGTCCAGGCGGCTGCAGATGTCGACCACCGCGGCACAGTTGCCGAGGTGCAACTCGAACCCCGGCGCCAGCAGTCGCGCCCGGGCTTCGAAGAGCGCCACCGCGCCACTGCGGCGGGCGCCGTCGAGGCTTTCGTCCGTCGGCAGGTCCAACGGTTCGAGCCGCAAGATCTGCTCGAACGGCAGGTGTAGCGGCTCCTGGCTCGTGACCAGCAGTTGCGCGGCTGGCGCCTGCTCGCGCAGCACCTCGGCCAGTGCGACGATGCCGGGCACGACGTGCTCGCCGTTGTCCACCACGAGCAACGCCGGCGATGACCGCAAGACGGTCGCCACGGCGGTGGTGGCATCGCGTTGCGGCGCGTGGCTGATGCGCAGCACCTGCGCCACCGACGCAGCCACTTGGGCCGGGTCGGACAGCGAGGCCAGCTCGACCCACCATGCACGGGCCTTGCCGCGCTCCTGCAGGCGCGCCGCCACGTGCTGTGCGAGGCGCGTCTTGCCCACGCCACCGGGGCCGACGACGCAGACCAGCGCGTGGCGTTCCATGAGGTCGATGAGGGTGCGGACCTCCGCCGCGCGCCCGACGAGTTCGTCGTGTCGTGTTGAAGAGCCGTGGAGGTGCGAGGGCGGCTGCGCCGCAGCGCCAGCGCTGCCGGCCGCTGTGGCGTCCTGCAGCGCCGGCATGAACCGGTAGCCGCGACCGGGCACTGTGGCGATCGCGGCGCGACCCAGCACCTTGCGCAGCGCCAGGACGTGCACGGCGAGATTGGCTTCACCGACGTCGTCGTGCGGCCAGACCAGGTCGAGCAACTCCTGCTTGGCAACCACCCGCTCGCGGCGCTCGACGAGGGCCAGCAACAGATCGAAGGCGCGACTGCCCAGCTTAACGGGGCGGTCGTGCCAGAGCAGGACGCGCTGGTCCGGCACGAGTCGATGCGCGTTGAACGCGTAGACAGCACTCGAAGTCATAGAGAGCTCGACATCAACAGCGGTACAGCAAGCTGCTTTGTACCCGAGCGCCGAGACAGTTGCGGAGACGGCAGGGCGTCGCGCAGGGCGGTCTCCCTAGAAGCAAGACAGCAAATTCAGATTGCTTCAGAACGGTTTAGGACAGCACGGCAACGCACTCTCACAGTGAAGGCATGCGCCGCGGACAACGCTGTCGATGCGGCCCCACTGCTGAAAGCCGTACATGCTGTTGCCCCGAACATCCGCCGCACCGCCGCCTGCCGCCCCCTCGCGCACAGCCTACATCGCCGTGCTGACCTGGGCCTTCACGCTGTTCAACTCGGTGCGCGTGATTGCCTACCTGCCGACGATCGGCGCCATCCATGCCAGCGGCGACTCGAGCCAGCACTCGCTGTGGACGTGGCTGACCTGGTTGGGCGCCAACGCGACCATGTGCGCGTGGCTCTACGAGCACAACGGCCAGCGCATCGACCGCGCCGTGATCGTCAACGCCGGCAACGCCTGCATGTGTCTGGTCACGGTGGCGGTGATCGTCGCCTACCGGCTGGGATCGCCATGACGGCCCCGCAGTGGATCGGCTGGGCGGCGGCCGTGCTCACCTTCGTCACCTTCGTCAGCAGCGGCATGCGCCGCCTGCGCGTGCTGGCACTCGCCGCCAATGGCGCGTTCGTGGCCTATGCGCTGCTGGCGGGCCTCTGGCCCGTGCTGGCGCTGCATCTCGCGCTGCTACCGATCAATCTGTGGCGGCTGCTGCAACTGGGCCACGTGCTTGAAAGGAAACGGACATGAAAACAGGTCGTTCATGCGGCTCGACGTCTCGGCTCGTGGCGCTGGTCATGGCTCTTGGACTGGCGCCAGCCGCCGCGGCGCCACTGTCGCTCGCCGACAGATTGCATGCTCAAGCGCTGGAATCGTTTCGCAGTGGCCGGTTCCCCGAGGCTTACGGCCGCTTCATCGTGCTGGCCGAGGCCGGCCACCCCGCATCAGCGAGGTACGCGCTGTGGATGTGCGAGCACGGCCCGGAACTGTTCGGCAAGGACTGGGACTGCGCTCCAGAACAGATCGAGGACTGGGCCCGTGCGGCCGGCATCGTTGCGCCGGTCATCGGCGCTCGTGACTATCGTGCGCTGAAGCCCGCCCGCGCCGCAGCGCACCGCTGAGCTTGCGGGCAGCCTATCTCGACGCTGCCGACGCCGGCACGGG
>JANNJX010000448.1:0-2016 GCA_031396005.1 Burkholderiales bacterium | reverse complement strand
CGCGCGGCCGGGCGCGGGTTGGAACTGGGACTTCTACAAACCCTATGTGGCCTTGGCGCTGGAATACGACGTGCCGCTGCTCGCCGCCAACCTGGCCACCGCCGAGACGCGCCGCATCGTGCGCGGCGGGCTGGTCGCAAGCTTCGACGCGCCGCGTCTGGCCGCCCTTGGGCTCGACCGTCCGATCGCGCCCGACTGGCAACAGGCGCAGGAGCGCGAGATCGATCGCGGTCACTGCGGCGCGCTGCCTGCAACGATGTGGCCGCGCATGGCGCAGGCCCAGTTCGCGCGCGACGCCGTGATGGCCGACGTGCTGCGGCAGCACGCCCAGCGCGGCGCCGTGCTGCTGGCGGGCAACGGCCACGTGCGGCGTGATCTCGGCGTGCCGCGCTGGCTCGAGGCCGAAGCGCCGCGGCTGTTTGCGCTGGGCCTGCTGGAGCATGGTGACACGCATACCCCGCCGGGCGCGTTCGATGCCACGCTGCACACCGAAGCGGCCGAGCGAGCCGATCCCTGTGCCGGCTTCAAGCCGCCAGCCACCGGCGGCTGAGCATCCGTGCGCGCGGTGCGCATCGTCAGGCCTTCAGACCGACGATCTCCTTGAAGCCGCCCCAGAACATGCGCTTGCCGTCGAAGGGCATCGACTTCGGATCCATGTCGGCCATCATCGGATCTGCCATCACCTTCTTGTTGACCGCGTCGCGGTGGCGGCGCGACTTGTAGACGATCCACGAGAAAACCACCACTTCGCCAGCCTTCAACTTCACGGCCTGCGGAAACGACGTGACCTTTCCGGGCTTGACGTCATCGGCCACGCACTCGTGCGCCTCGAGCGCGCCGTACTTGATCCACAGGGCGTCGTACTTGCGTGCCATGCGGCGGTAAGCCGCCAGGTTCTTCTTCGGCACCGGAATGACGAAGCCATCGACATAAACGCTCATGAGTTGCCTCCTTCAGGCAGGGTGTTGTGCGCACGCGCGAGCGGCAGCTCGCCCTTGTTCGTTCTTTCGAGCGGCAGCTCGTCCTTGTTCGCTCTGTCGAGCAGCAGCTCGCGCTCGCGCGCGTTGCGGGTCAGGTCGGCCGCGCGTTGCCACTGCACGCGCGCTTCGTCGTGGCGACCCAGGCGCGACAGCAGGTCGGCGAGCACGCTGGGCAGCAGGTGGTACTGGGCGAGTTGCGGTTGTGCCGACAGCGCTTGCACCAGCGGCAACGCGGCGGCGGGTCCATGCGCCTGGCTCACGGCCACTGCGCGGTTCAATTCGACGACAGGCGACGGCTGCACGGCGAGCAACGCGTCGTAGAGCGCGCAGATCAGCGCCCAGTCGGTGTCTTCGGCGCGCGCCGCGCGGGCGTGGCAGGCGGCAATCGAAGCCTGTAGCGCATACGCGCCGAGGGGGCGCTGCCGGCACAGGCGCTCGGCCTGCATCAGCGCGGCCAGGCCGCGGCGGATCAGCAGGCGGTCCCAGCGCGATCGGTCCTGTGCCATCAGCAGCACGGGGCGCCCCTGCGCATCGACTCGTGCATGCGCGCGCGAGGCCTGGATTTCGAGCAGCCCCTGCAGGCCATGCACCTCGGGCTCGGTGGGCGCCAGCGCCGCCAGCATGCGCGCCAGGCGCAGCGCCTCGTCGCACAACGCCGGGCGCATCCAGTCGTCGCCGCTGGTCGCCGCGTAGCCTTCGTTGAAGACGAGGTAGATCACTTCGAGCACCGCGGCCAGGCGCTCGGTCAACTGATCCAGCGGCGGCAGCTCGAACGGCACTTTCGCCTCGTTCAAGCTGCGCTTGGCGCGCACGATGCGCTGCGCCATCGTCGCCTCGGGGACGAGGAAGGCGCGAGCGATTTCGTCGGTGGCCAGGCCGCCGACCAGCTTCAGCGTCAGCGCCACCTGCGCGTCGCGCGCCAGCACGGGGTGGCAGGCGGTGAAGACCAGGCGCAGCAGGTCGTCGCCCACCGGGTCGGCCTCGGCGGCGAGCAGGGTGTCGATCACGCTCGGCACGACCTGCGCCTCGCGCGCTT
>JANNJX010000414.1:0-2226 GCA_031396005.1 Burkholderiales bacterium | reverse complement strand
TTCGACTGCCTGTACTGCGTCAACCGCGAGTCGAGCAACGTGCCGCGCGCGCGCTTCACGCCGGCCGAGGTGGTGCAGTTGACGCTCGACTTCTACCGCCGCAACGTCATCGAAGGCCTGTTCCTCAGCTCGGGCATCGTGCGCTCTCCCGACGAGACGATGGAGCAGGTGATCGAAGTTGCGCGCTGCCTGCGCGAGGAGCATCACTTCCGCGGCTACATCCATCTGAAGACGATTCCCAACGCGAGCGATGATCTGATCGCCCGCGCCGGCCGTTATGCCGACCGCCTCAGCATCAACGTCGAGCTGCCGACCGCCGACTCGCTGGCGGCGCTGGCGCCGGAGAAAAGCGCCACCGGCATCAAGCGCTCGATGGCGCGCATCCGATTGCACCTCGACGACGCAGCCGACGCGCGCATGGCAACTGCCAAACCACGTTCGCTGCCGCAGGCCGCGCCGCGCGCGGCTGCCGTGCCGCGCTTCGCGCCTGCGGGCCAGAGCACGCAGATGATCGTCGGCGCCGACCGCAGCGACGACCGCACGATCCTGCAGACGAGCAGCGCGCTGTACGCGTCGTACCGCCTGAAGCGCGTCTACTACTCGGCCTTCAGCCCGATCGCGCATGCGAGCACGCAATTGCCGCCGGCGGCTGCGCCGTTGCTGCGCGAGCACCGGCTGTACCAGGCCGACTGGCTGCTGCGCTTCTACGGCTTCACGCACGACGAGATCGTCAGCGCCGGCGGCATGCTGTCGCTCGAGATCGACCCAAAGCTGGCCTGGGCGCTGGCACACCCCGAGGCTTTTCCGGTGGACGTGAACCGCGCGCCGCGCGAAAGCCTGCTGCGCGTGCCGGGTCTGGGCACGCGCTCGGTGGCGCGTCTGCTCACCGCGCGCCGCCACCGTCGTTTGCGCCGCGACGATCTTGCGCGCCTCGGTGCGCCGACGAACAAGCTGCTCGCCTTCGTTATCACCGCAGACCACCGGCCCACCGGCGACGCCACCGTGCGTTGGCTCCAGCGCGCGGAGCGCAGCAGTGTGGCGGCGCAGGGCGAGCTGTTTTGAGCGCATCGCCGATCACGTCGGTCGAGCTCGATGGCCCGACGGATCTCGCCGGCTTTCGCGCTGCCGTGCGCGCGTTGGTGGCTGCTGGCACCGCACCGCATGCAGTGCGCTTTGTCGTGCGCGCGGACGAGCCGGCATCGTTGTTCGACGACGCCGTGCCGCTGTCGCGCGAGGCGCTGGCGAGCGCACCGCCGATCGCCCTGCCCGCGGGTTTTGCCGCGTTGACCGAGACGGTCGTGATGCACGACGAGCCGCTGCGCTTCGCACGCCTGTACGAACTGGCGTGCCTGCTGCACCAGCACCGCACAGCTTGGCACGACACGCTGGCGCCACAACGCATCGCGCTCGAACACATGGCGCAGGCGGTGCGGCGCGAGCTGCACAAGACCAAGGCCTTCGTGCGCTTTCGCCAAGTCCAAGGCGACGACGGCGTGACGCACGTGGCCTGGTTCGAGCCGGCGCACAACATCGTCCACGCCGTGGCGCCGTTTTTCGTGCGCCGCTTTGCCGGCATGCACTGGGCGCTGCTGACGCCGCGCGGCAGCGCGCATTGGTCCGGCACCGCGCTTGCGTTCGGCCCGCCGGCCGAGCGCTCGCACGCACCCGCGGCCGACGCCGGTGAGGCCTTGTGGCTGGCCTACTACCGCAGCATCTTCAACCCGGCGCGGCTGAAGCTGGCGATGATGAAGCGCGAAATGCCGTTGCGCTTCTGGTCGAACCTGCCGGAAGCAGCAAGCATCGGCGCGCTGGCCGCTGCGGCCGGCGAGCGC
This sequence comes from Burkholderiales bacterium, assembly GCA_031396005.1. Taxonomy (GTDB): domain Bacteria; phylum Pseudomonadota; class Gammaproteobacteria; order Burkholderiales; family Burkholderiaceae_C; genus CADEEN01. The sequence continues at coordinate 394 of JANNJX010000414.1, read as the reverse complement.
ACCAATCGCATGGTGCAAGACGGCGCCGTGCCGCGCACGCGCCGACGCGCCACCGCGTGCAGCATGCAAGCTCGCGGCAGCGTTGACCTCGCGAGCCAAGCGCGGCAGTGCGAGCGCTGCGAGTTCGCCGCGCACGCCACGCAGATGGTCTGGGGCGAAGGCGAGCGCGGCGCGGCACTGATGCTCGTCGGCGAGCAACCGGGAGACCGCGAAGACCTCGAAGGCCGTCCCTTCGTCGGCCCGGCCGGCCGCCTGCTGCGCGAGGCCATCGCCACCTTGGGCTGGCCCGAGGCGCAGCTCTACCTCACCAACGCCGTCAAGCATTTCAAGTTCGAATGGCGCGGCAAGCGCCGCATGCACAAGACGGCGGCGCAACGCGAAGCGCTGGCCTGCA
>JANNJX010000409.1:0-4563 GCA_031396005.1 Burkholderiales bacterium | reverse complement strand
GACCGGCGTGTACTTCTGCCCTTCCGGGTTGTAGATGCCGATCTGGCGGAACAGCCCTTCCATGCCGAAGGTGCGCGCTTCATCGACCAGGATCGGCACGACGCGCGGGCCGATGGCCTTGTCGCGCAGCAGTTGCGTCAGGAAGCGCACGTAGGCCTGCGTGGTGCTGATCTCGCGGCCTTCCACCGTCGGCTCGAGCACGGCCTTGAAGGTGTCGATTGGCGGAATCGTGAAGCTCTCATCGGCCTTGACGCGGCGTTTGGGCAGATAGCCGCCGAGCGCCTTGCGCCGCTCGTGCAGGTACTTCATCTCCGGCGTGTCGTCGGCCGGTTTGTAGAACGGAATCTTCGGCAGATCGGCGTCCGAGATCGGGATGTTGAAGCGGTCGCGGACGTAGCGCAGGTCGTCGTCGGTGAGCTTCTTCGTCTGGTGCGCGGTGTTCTTGCCTTCGCCGGCGCCGCCCATGCCCCAGCCCTTGACGGTCTTGACGAGCAGCACCGTCGGCTGGCCCTGCATCTCGTTGGCGGCGTGGAAGGCGGCGTAGACCTTGGCGGCATCGTGGCCGCCGCGGCGCAGCGCCCAGACGTCGGCGTCGCTCATCTTGGACACCATCTCCAGCGTGCGCGGGTCGCGGCCGAAGAAGTTCTTGCGCACGAAGGCGCCGTCGTTGGCCTTGAAGGCCTGGTAGTCGCCGTCGAGCGTGTCCAACATGATCTTGCGCAGCGCGCCGTCCTTGTCCTTGGTCAGCAGCGGATCCCAGTTGCTGCCCCAGACCAGCTTCAACACGTTCCATCCTGCCCCGCGGAACTCGCCTTCCAGCTCCTGAATGATCTTGCCGTTGCCGCGCACGGGGCCGTCGAGGCGCTGCAAGTTGCAGTTGATGACGAAGACCAGGTTGTCGAGCTTCTCGCGCGCGGCGAGACCGATCGCGCCGAGCGACTCGGGCTCGTCCATTTCGCCGTCGCCGCAGAACACCCAGACTTTGCGCTTTGCCGTGTCGGCGATGCCGCGGGCGTGCAGGTACTTGAGAAAGCGCGCCTGGTAGATCGCCATCAAGGGGCCGAGGCCCATCGACACCGTCGGGAACTGCCAGAACTCGGGCATCAGCTTCGGGTGCGGGTAGCTGGAGAGACCCTTGCCACCGACCTCCTGGCGGAAGTTCAGCATCTGCTCTTCGCTGATGCGCCCTTCCATGAAGGCGCGCGCGTAGATGCCCGGCGCGCTGTGGCCCTGGATGTAGAGCAGGTCGCCGCCGTGGTCACTGCTCTCGGCATGCCAGAAGTGGTTGAAGCCGGCGGCAAACATGTGCGCCACCGAGGCGAAGCTGCTGATGTGGCCGCCCAGGTCGCCGCCATCGGCCGGGTCGAGGCGGTTGGCCTTGACCACCATCGCCATGGCGTTCCAGCGCATGTAGGCGCGCAAGCGGCCTTCGAGTTCGAGGTTGCCCGGGCTCTTGGCCTCGTCGGCGGGCTCGATCGTGTTGACGTACGCCGTGTTGGCCGAGAACGGCCGATCCACGCCGTGCTGGCGCGCTTCTTCGAGCAGGTGGTCGAGCAGGAAATGCGCGCGGTCTTTGCCGTCGGCGCCGATCACCGCGGCCAGCGCGTCGAGCCACTCGCGGGTTTCCTGGTGGTCGGTGTCGCCAGCGTTGGCCGCAGCCGCAGATTCGGGAAGAGCTGACATCTGTGTCTCCTGTTGTTTGCAGTGCGCTGGGTGGCGCGGTCTCAAAAGATCAGCGGCTGGAGTGTCGCATCAAACGTTTCAAATTCCAAATAGCGGTGTATCGTTTCATTATGCGGAAGAATGAAACCAGATCCTCGGGAAATCGCCCCTCGATAATCGGGCTACATGTCATCGCGTTCCGATCCGAGTTCCAGCGCAAACGCCGTGATGCCACGCACCCAACGGCTGTTCGGCCGCTGGTGGCGGCGCCAGTCGCCGACGCGCCAGGATCGCTTCGCAACCCTCGGCCCGTTGATTTCGGTGCTGCTGTTCCTCGCCGCGATCATCGCGGCCTTCTGGACCCTGCGCAACGAGGAGATCGAGCGCGAGGGCGAGGCGGTGCAGCGCGACACCGAGATCGCGCAGCAGCAAATCCGCCTGTACCTGTCGGACGACCAGGAGCAGTTGATGCGCCTAGCGCGCGACGTTGGCGGCGGCGCCCTGGATGCCAAGGCGTTCACCGCTGCCGCGATCTCACTGGTCCGCGAGCGGCCTGCGGTGACGCATGTGTCGTGGGTCGGGCCGCAGCGCGAGTTGCGGGCCTCGCATGCGGCAGTCATGTTTCATCCCGAGGTCAACCCGAGCGGCGGCGCGATCGCGCCCGAGCTGCCGGCGTCGGGTGTCGCCAGTGAGGCCGAACGCGCCTTCAACAGCGCCCGCAACCTGCGCGGCCCCGTGTATTCGGCGGCGTACCGCAGCGCCAGCGGCTCGCCGGCGTTCCAGCTGCAGGTGCCGGTTTTCGAGCAGACGCGCTTTGCCGGCGTGCTGGTCACCGAGTACGCCATCGAGCCGATGCTGCGCCAGATGGTGCCGCCCGAAGTGACGCAGCGCCACACGGTGGCCGTGGTCGATGAGCGCGGCACGGAGCTCGCCGGCAGCGTGCTGCAGATGCCGGGGCGCATCGGCAACCGGCCCACGATCGTCGTCGATCTGCCGCTGGCGCCCGCCGCCAACGGCCTTTTGCTGCGCGGCATGGGCTGGCGCACCTCCGTCGGCTTGGTCAGCAATGCGCTGTTCTGGATGGTCGTCGCGCTGTCGGCCTTGACGGTGTGGATGCTGCTCGGCACCTGGCGCCACGTGCGCCGGCGCAGCCAGATCCAGAACGCGCTGGTGCAAGAGACGAACTTCCGCCGGGCGATGGAAGATTCGATGCTGACGGGCATGCGCGCGCTCGACAACGAAGGCCGCATCACCTACGTCAACCCGGCCTTCTGCGCCATGACCGGCTTCTCGGAAGCCGAGCTCGTCGGCCGCCTGCCGCCGTTTCCTTATTGGCCGCCCGATCGCGTCGAAGAGAACGCGCGGCTCTTGACGCAGGAGATGCAGGGCCGCAGCCCAGCCGGCGGCATCGAGGTGAAAGTGATGCGCAAGGACGGCGGGGTTTTCGATGCACGCATGTACGTCTCGCCGCTGGTCGATTCGCGCAGCCACCAGACCGGCTGGATGACGTCGATGACCAACATCACCGAAGCCAAGCGCATCCGCGACCAGCTCTCGGCCTCGCACGAGCGCTTCACCACCGTGCTCGAAGGGCTGGATGCCGCAGTCTCGGTGATGTCGGTGCAGCAGCGCGAGCTGTTGTTCGCCAACCGCAGCTACCGGCTGTGGTTCGGCGCCGACCCGAAGGGCCACGCGCAGCTCGCCGGGCAGGCGCTGGCGCTGTCGTTCTCGCCGTCGGCAGCGCACGATGAGGGCGACAACGTCGACAACCTGGCGGGCCTGCCCGCCGAGCAGCTCACCGCCTTCGGCGCCGACCCGCGCGAGGTCTATGTCGAGTCGCAGAAAAAATGGTTCGACGTGCGCTCGCGTTACCTGCAGTGGACCGACGGCCGGCTGGCGCAAATGCTGATTGCCACCGACGTGACCGCGCGGCGGCGCATCGAGGAGCAGGCCGCGCGGCAAGCGGAACGCGCCGAAGTGACCAGCCGCTTGGTGACGATGGGCGAGATGGCGTCGTCGGTGGCGCACGAACTGAATCAGCCGCTGGCGGCGATCACCAACTACTGCAACGGCATGGTGTCGCGCGTGCGCGCCGAGTCGATCGGCAAGGACGATCTGGTCGAAGCACTCAACAAGACGTCGCGCCAGGCCGAGCGCGCAGCGCAGATCATCCAGCGCGTGCGCAGCTTCGTGAAGCGCAGCGAGCCGCAGCGGCAGATGGCCTCGGTGCGAGCCATTGTCGATGAAGCGCTCGAACTCGCCGGCATCGAGCTGCGGCGTCGCAACGTCGCGCTGACGACGTACGTCGCGCAACGCCTGCCGCCGCTGTCTTGCGATCCGATCCTGATCCAGCAAGTCATCATGAACCTGCTGAAGAACGCCTCGGAAGCGATCGACTCGGCGCAACTGCCGCCGCAGCGTCGGCAGATCGAATTGCGCGTCGTGCCGCGCCACACCCCCGAGGAAGGGGGCGTCATCGAGTTCAGCGTTACCGACCACGGACCCGGCGTGCGCGAAGACGTGCTGGCGCGCTTGTACGAGGCGTTCTTCTCGACCAAGGCGGAAGGTCTGGGCATCGGCCTGGCGTTGTGCCGCTCGATCATCGAGTCGCACCGCGGCCGGATGAAGGCGCAGAACCTCTACAATCACGACACTGTCGTGGGCTGTCGTTTTGCCTTTACCTTGCCGGTGGATGCCTGCGCCATCCGCAGCGAAACTGCAGGCCCTTCCACCGTCCCGGCGCCGCTTGCTTCCAACGACGAGCGCGCCACTGCACAGGCTGATCCCACACCATGAGTCTCATCCCCAAGAAGGGCACCGTCTACGTCGTCGATGACGACGAGGCCGTGCGCGATTCGCTGCAATGGCTGCTCGAAGGCAAGGACTACCGCGTCAAGTGCT
>JANNJX010000094.1:0-2309 GCA_031396005.1 Burkholderiales bacterium | reverse complement strand
GTGGCGGCCGTGCTGCGCAGGCGTCGCCAGGTGGCGTAGGCGTCGGTCGCATGCCGTGCAAAGCCCGCCGCCCGGCGGGTTCTTTTTCGTCGGGTACGCTCACGTCCGAATGGATTCCAGTGACCTGTACTGGCTCGTGGACGACGCCACGCCCCTGCCGCCGAGTTCGCTCGCGCTCGGCGAAGACAGCAGCGCACCGGGCTTGCTCGCTGTCGGTGGGAGGCTGAGTCTCCAGCGCCTGGAAGAGGCCTATCGCCGCGGCGTCTTCCCCTGGTACAGCGAGGGCCAGCCGGTGCTGTGGTGGGCGCCCGACCCGCGCATGGTGCTGCCGGTGGCCGAGTTCAAGCTCGGCCGCTCGCTGCGCAAGACAGTGCAGCGTTTCATCCGCGCGCCCGGCTGTGAGATTCGATTCGACAGCGCTTTCGACCGCGTCATCGCCGCCTGCGCGGGCACCTTGCGCGAAGGCCAGCCCGGCACCTGGATCCTGCCGCCGATGCAAAGTGCGTACTGCGCCTGGCACCGCGCGGGCGCCGCGCACAGCGTCGAAACCTGGGTCGGCGGCCGGCTCGTGGGCGGGCTGTACGGCGTGGCCATCGGGCGCATGTTTTTCGGCGAGTCGATGTTCTCGCATGCCAGCGATGCTTCCAAGATCGCCTTGGCGGCCCTGGTCGCGTTCTGTCTCGCGCAGGGCATCCCGCTCATCGATTGCCAGCAGAACACGCAGCACCTGGCATCGCTCGGTGCGCGCGAGATCCCGCGCGGCGATTTCGAGCAGCAACTGGCCCGCAACCTGGGGGCCGAAGCGCCGCGGCGCTGGTCCTATGATGTTGCGCATTGGGGCCATCTCGGCCTGACCGCCGGCCAGACCGAGACGAGCCCCTGATCGAGCTACCGAGCCACCGGGCCACGAGAGCGTGACTGCGCCGAAAGAACTTCCCCTCGCGTCTTTGCAGTTCTATGCGACGGCGCCCTACCCGTGCAGCTACCTGCCCGGCCGGCAGGCGCGCTCGCAGGTGGCCACGCCGAGCCACCTGATCCATGCCGACGCCTACTCGGGCCTGGTCGCCAACGGCTTCCGGCGCAGCGGCATGTTCACCTACCGCCCGCATTGCGACGGTTGCCGCGCCTGCCTGCCTTTGCGCGTGCAGGTCGACCGGTTCGCACCCACGCGCAGCCAGCGCCGCGCCTGGAAGACACACCAGCCGCTCGCGGCCCGAGTCCTGCGCCTGGGCTTTTCAGCCGAGCACTACCAGCTCTACCTGCGCTACCAGTCCGGGCGCCACAGCGGCGGCGGCATGGACCAGGACAGCGTCGACCAGTACACCCAGTTCCTGCTGCAAAGCCGGGTCAATTCGCGACTGGTCGAGTTTCGGGAGCCGGCCGTCGAACCTGGCGGGCCGCTCGGCGCGCTGAAGATGGTGTCGATTCTCGACGTGCTGAGCGACGGACTTTCCGCGGTCTACACCTTCTACGATCCCGAAGCCGGCGCCAGCTACGGCACCTTCAGCGTGCTCTGGCAGATCGAGCAGACACGCATCCTGAACCTGCCGCATGTCTACCTCGGCTACTGGATCGGGGCCAGCCCGAAGATGGGCTACAAGGCCGGGTTCCGGCCGCACGAATTGCTGGTCGATGGGCGCTGGGTGGCGGCGAAGTCTGCCGGAGCCTGAACGCGCCGGGCGATGTGCATGCAGGTGTGGCGTCGAGTTCGTCAGGCCTGAGTGCGCTACCTGATTCGGTACCAGACGCCGCGGCCGCTGCCTTGTTGGTCCAGGTGGCCACGCTCTACCAATGCACGGAAGTGCTGCTTCAGCGTGTTACGGCTACCGCCAGTCAACCTGATCGCGTCACCCATCGTCACCCGCCCATGCTCGCGCGCGAACTCGACGATCTGCAGCGACAACTCCGGCAGCGTCGCCAGCACCAGCTTCTCACGTTCGATCTTGCGGTTCAGGCGCCTGACCTGTTCGGCCAGCGCTCGCAGGAAGAACAAGAGCCACGGTTGCCAGTTCGGCGCCTCGGTGCGAATCGTGCCTTGGGTTTGGCGCAGGGCCAGGTAGTAGGCCTCCTTGCTTTGCTCGACGACACTTTCGAGGGAGCTGTATGGCACATAGCCATAGCCGGACTGCAGCAGCAGCAAGGTCGTGAGCACTCGGCTCAGGCGCCCGTTGCCGTCCTGGAACGGGTGGATCTCCAGGAAGACAACCGCCCAAATGCCGATCAGCAGCAGCGGGTGCACGCGCCCTGATCCGCGCTCCTCGTTGAACCAAGTCACCAGTTCGGTCATTAGTCGCGGGGTGTCGAATGGC
>JANNJX010000356.1:0-3393 GCA_031396005.1 Burkholderiales bacterium | reverse complement strand
TGGTTGGCCTGCGAGCCGGAGTTGGCCTGCACGTTGGCGTGCTTCGCGCCGAAGAGCTGCTTGCAGCGGTCGATGGCGAGTTGCTCGACCACGTCGACGTACTCGCAGCCGCCGTAGTAGCGGCGGCCCGGGTAGCCCTCGGCGTACTTGTTGGTGAGCTGCGAGCCTTGCGCGGCCATCACCGCGGGCGAGGTGTAGTTCTCGCTGGCGATGAGCTCGATGTGCTCTTCCTGGCGCTGGTTCTCGGCTTGCATCGCGGCCCACAGGTCGGGGTCCACGGCAGCGAGGGTGTGGCGGGCTTTGTCGAACATGGCGGCAGTCCTCATCGGATCGATGGGCCTTCACGCGCGACGCACGCAGGCCTGGCGCCAAGCATGGTCGAACGGAGGGCTGCCCAGGCGAACGGCGGGAAACGAAGGCCGGCGAATGCCGCCAGCCCCGCCTGCGCTCCCCGGTGGTGGTCCACCTCGGGCGGCGGGCCGAGTGCCCGAAACGCCCCTTATCGCCAGTCGCGCAGGGTGCCGAGTTTAGCGTTGCAGCGTCGCGGCAAGGACCACGGGCGGCGTCGCCACGCCGGCCTTGGCCTGCGGCGGCGATTCCAGCGCGGCCTTGGCCGGGGTCTCAGCGGGACGCGGCACCGTCTGCGGCACTGTCACCGCCACGGTTTTGCCTGCGGCGACTTGCTTCAGGTGCGACTGCTCACCGAGCACCTTGGCCGCATAGCCGCCGTCGTCCGGCAGGTTGGCCGCGCCGACGTAGTACTTCAGCCCGCCTTCCACGCTGCCGGCCTGCGCAATGCAATCCTTCAACACCTGCACACCGACGCGCAGGTTGGTCAGCGGGTCGAACGCCGCATGCTGCCCGCCGAAGTTCTGGTACTTATCGTCGTGAATTCGCGTCATGACCTGCATCAGTCCCTGCGCCCCGACGGGACTCTGCGCGAACGGGTTGAAGCTCGACTCGACCGCCATCACGGCCAGGATCAGCGTCGGGTCGAGCTTGGCGCGGTGGCCGAGCTGCCACGCCTCCTGCACGATGCGGCTCACTGGCTCGGGCGCCACTTTGTAGCGGCGCGACAGCCAACCGGCCACGGCCGCCTGCTGGCGCGTCAGGTCGGCGGGGTCTGCGGCGGTGGCGCGGGCGACGGCATCGGGCTCGGCGATTGCCACCAGCAGGTTGCCGTCGTTTTCGGCGCGGACTTCATGCCGCTCCTTCAACCAGCCCAGCGCCGCAGTTTCGACGGACTTGCGCATGTCGTGCTGGCTGCCGAAGAAAGCCAAGAGCGCCACGACGGCGAGGCCGACAAAGGCCAACCCGTTGTGGCTGACTTCGAGCAGGCCATTGCCCACGTCACGCACGAACACGGCGCAGGAGGTGCGAATGTTCTTGATCCATCGAAGCGCTGTCACGTAATCCCTTTCACACCGCCGGATCGCGCCACCCGCAAGCGGTGGGCATATCGACTCGACAGTGATAATCGGCCGGCACATCCCGGATGGGGGCAGTTCGGCTGGCAGCGACGCGTTCTGACCGCCTGCTTTTCCAGAACGCGGGTTAACCCTTATTTTTTAGGTCGAGCCAGATTCTAGGAAGCCTGCAAATAACCGGTCAAGTATTTAGAAACTGAAAGCAAGACCAAAAAATACATGAAGTACCGGGACTTGCGCGACTTCATTGCTCAGCTCGAACGGCAGAGCGAGCTCGTGCGTGTTGCCGAGCCACTGTCGGCGCGGCTGGAAATGACAGCGCTCGCTGACCAGGTTTTGCGGGCCGGCGGCCCCTCACTACTGGTTACCAATCCAGTGGGTTACAAAATACCTGCGCTGCTGAATTTGTTCGGTACGACCCGGCGCGTTGCGCTCGGCATGGGCGCTGAGAGCCTCGCCGAGCTGCGTGAAATCGGTCACGTTCTGGCGCGGCTGAAAGAGCCCGAGCCGCCGAAGGGCTTGAAGGACGCAGGGCGCCTGGTCGCCATGGTCAAGGCGCTGTGGGACATGAAGCCCGACCGGGTGCGCTCGGCGCCGTGCCAGGAGGTCGTGCGCGACGGCAGCGACGTCGACCTCGGCGAGCTGCCGGTGCAGACCTGCTGGCACGGCGACGCCGGGCCGCTGATCACCTGGGGGCTGGTGATCACGCGCGGGCCACAGTCGGTGGCGCAGGCGCGTTTGCGGCAGAACCTGGGCATCTACCGCCAGCAGGTCATCGGCAAGCGCGAGGTCATCATGCGCTGGCTCGCCCACCGCGGCGGCGCGCTCGACTTCCGCGACTTCGCGCGCGCCCACCCGGGCCAGCCGTTTCCGATCGCGGTGGCCCTGGGCGCCGATCCGGCAACGATCCTCGGCGCGGTGACGCCGGTGCCCGACACGCTGTCGGAGTACCAGTTCGCCGGCCTCTTGCGAGGCGGCCGCACGCAGGTGGTGGACACCTCGGTTGGCGAAGGCGCGATGAAGCTGCAAGCGCCGGCCAGCGCCGAGTTCGTGCTCGAGGGCCACATCCCGATCGCTGCGATCGGCTTTGCCGGAGAAAGCGAAGCCGGCGTGAAAGTGATGGAGCGCGGCGGCTACCTGCACGCACTCGAAGGCCCCTTCGGCGACCACACCGGCTATTACAACGAGCAGGACTGGTTCCCGGTGTTGCGCATCGACCGGATGACGCACCGGCGCGATCCGATCTACCACTCCACGTACACCGGCAAGCCGCCGGACGAGCCGGCGGTGCTCGGTGAGGCACTGAACGAAGTCTTCGTGCCGCTGCTGCAAAAGCAGTTTCCCGAGATCACCGACTTCTATCTGCCGCCCGAAGGGTGCAGCTACCGCATGGCGCTGATCAGCATCAAGAAGGCCTACCCCGGCCACGCCAAACGCGTGATGTTCGGCCTGTGGAGCTTCCTGCGTCAGTTCATGTACACCAAGTTCATCGTCGTCACCGATGACGATGTGAACATCCGCGACTGGAAAGAAGTCGTGTGGGCGATCACGACGCGCGTCGATCCAGTGAGAGACACAACGCTGGTTGATCAGACGCCGATCGACTACCTCGACTTCGCCTCACCCACGAGCGGCTTGGGCGGCAAGATGGGCCTGGATGCGACGAACAAGTGGCCCGGCGAAACGCAGCGCGAATGGGGGCGCCCGATCGAGATGCCGCAAGCCGTGCGCAGCGCGGTGCAGAAGGTGTTCGACAGCGTGATGCGAACACCGCCGGCGATGTAGCACACTGTCAAGGCAGGTTTGGCTATCGGCTGTTGCGCCTGCGATTGCGTCGATTGGATTGCGCCTCCCACGCAGCGCGCGCACCATGCACTCGTCTGCAATGCAGACACAACCCAGCGGCGCAGTCTCTGCGTCCAAGGAGCCCAGGACCCCTTACCTCCTGAGCCCCGAAAGGTGGCGA
>JANNJX010000344.1:0-1546 GCA_031396005.1 Burkholderiales bacterium | reverse complement strand
GCGCCGCGTGCGCTTCTTCTTCATCGCGTACTCGGCACTGGCAAAGCTGCGTTGGCTCATGTCGGTGATGCTGCAGTTTTCGGTCTCCTCAAGCATGCACGGACCATGCCCGAGCTGGTTCATTGATCAGCGTTTCCCTAGGGCTTCTTTTCTTGTCGCAGGGCTTGTGGCGATCGTCAAAACCTCAACCAGCGCGCACTGCCTATGATCTTGCGCTATGAACGACGTTGACCATTTCCAGCGCTTCGGCGCCGATCATCTGCCGGGCCACCTCGGCATCGAAATCGTCGAGGTCAGCGCCGAGCGCGTGCGTGCCGCCCTGCCGTTAACACGATCGCTGCTGGCCCCCAACGGCTTCCTGCATGCCGGCACGGTGGTCACGTTGGCCGACACTTGCGCCGGCTACGGCTGCCTCAAAGCCTTGCCGCAAGGCGCGAAGGGCTTCACCACCATCGAGCTCAAGTCAAACCACCTCGGCACGGCGCTCGACGGCGTCATCGAATGCATCGCCACGCCGGCGCACCTCGGCCGCACGACGCAGGTCTGGGATGCCACGGTGACGCACCGCGAAACGGGCAAGACGATCGCTCTCTTCCGCTGCACGCAGATGGTGCTGTACGCGAAGCCGTAGTCGATCTACTTCACAGTGACCGTGATGCGTTCGCTGATCACCGATGGATGGTGCGGGATGTGATTGTGGTCGGCGAGCAGCAACTGCAGCGTGTGCGTGCCGGGCTTCAACTCGATCCGCGCTTCGGTCTGGCCGCCGCCGAAGTGGCGGATGCTGTCGCTCATCGGCAGCGCGTTGTTGACATCGATCTCGGCAACGTCGATCAGCAGGTGATGGTGGCCGGTGTTCTCTTTCTCGACGCCGGCCGGCGCGACGCCGATGCCGCGCAGACCGAACTGCACCAGCAGCGGGCTCGTCACCACGTCGCCGTTCTTCAAACTGGCGAAGTACACCGCCGCACCCGCAGGCGCCACCACCTTTTTGTAGCCGCCGGCCAGCGTCGGCGTGCTCGCAGCCATGCGCAACTCGGCGGTGGACGGTGCGGCGCTGACAGCCGGCAACGGCACCGAGCCGCAGGCGACGACGGTACAGGCCAGCGCCGCCGCGGCCATCGACAACTTCAACATCAAAATGTCTCCCGGTGCTACAGGGTGTGCTGACTAGACAACAAGGGCCTGCGCCGCCAGCACCTCGGCGCGCACGCTCTCGGTCAATTCTGCCTTGAGCGCAGCGAACGCAGGGGAGGTTTTCACCGAGTAGTGACGCGGGTGCGGCAGCTCGACGCGCCGATCGAGCTTGATGCGCCCCGGCCGCGCACTCATGACGACGACGCGGCTGGCCATGAACACCGACTCGTCGATGTCGTGGGTGACGAACAGCACCGTCTTCTTCTGTGCCTCCCAGATGCCGAGCAGCAGCTCCTGCATCAGCTCGCGCGTCTGGTGATCGAGCGCGCCAAACGGCTCGTCCATGAGCAGGATGCGCGGGTCGTTGGCCAACGCCCGCGCGATCGCGGTGCGCTGCTGCATGCCGCCG
>JANNJX010000272.1:0-7815 GCA_031396005.1 Burkholderiales bacterium | reverse complement strand
TGCCGAGTCGCCGGCAGCGGGCGTGGCGACGATCGTCTTTCACGGCGACCAGGACCGCACGGTGGTCGCAGCCAATGGCCAGGCCATCGTCGGCCACGCCCTCGGCGCGCCCGCGGGCGGGGACTTGGGGCGCGAGACCGTGGTCTCGGACCAAAGCACGCGCACCGTCTACCGTGACGTTGCCGGGCGCGTGCAGGTCGAAGACTGGCTCGTCCATGGCGGCGGGCATGCTTGGTCGGGCGGCAGTGCGGCAGGCTCCTTCACCCGGCCGAGCGGCCCGGACGCGTCGGCCGAGATGGTGCGGTTCTTCCTCGACCGATAGGCAAGGCGACCGTGCCGGGCGTCGTCGATCAGCGCGAGGTCACCCGCCACACCGTGTTGCCGACGTCGTCGGCGACGAGCACGCCGCCCTTGCGGTCCACCGCGACGCCGACCGGTCGGCCGTAGGCTTCGCCGTCGGGGCTCAGAAAGCCGGTCAGCAGATCGATCGGCTGTGCTTCGGGCGTGCCGTCGCGAAAGGGCACGAAGATCACCTTGTAGCCGCTGTGCGGTTTGCGGTTCCACGAGCCGTGCAAGCCGACGAACATGCCGTCGGCAAACGGCGCTGACAGCGCGCTGCCCTGGCTCGACACCAGACCGAGCGGCGCCACGTGCGCACCGAGCGAATACTCCGGCACCAGCGCCTTGGCCACCAGCGCGGGCTGCGGCGGCTCGACCCGCGTATCGACGTTGCGGCCGAAGTAGCTGTAGGGCCACCCGTAGAAGCCGCCGTCGATGACCGAGCTCAGGTAGTCGGGCACCAGATCGCTGCCGAGCTCATCGCGCTCGTTGACCACCGTCCACAGCGTCTTGCCCTGCGGCCCCCACGCCATGCCGTTGGGGTTGCGCAGGCCGCTGGCGAAGAGGCGCTTGTTGCCGCTGGCGGCATCGACCTCCCAGATCGCGGCACGGCCTTCTTCGGCCGGCAGGCCGTTCTCGGCGACGTTGCTGTTCGAGCCGACCGTGACGTACAGGCGCGTGCCGTCGGCGTTGGCGATCAGGTTCTTCGTCCAGTGGTGGTTGCGCGGGCCGGCCGGCAGATCGGTGACGCGCGTCGGCGGCGCGGTGAGCTGCGTCTGGCCTTCCTCGTAGGCAAAGCTGACCACGGCATCGGTGTTGGCAACGTAGAACTTGCCGCCGACCAGCGCCATGCCGAACGGCGAGTTCAAACCTTCGACGAATACGCTGCGCAGCTCGGGCTGACCGTCGCCGTCGGCGTCGCGCAGCAGCGTGATGCGGTTGGCGCTGGGCACACCCGCGCCTGCGCGCTTCATGAAGAACTTCATCGCTTGTCCCTTGATGCCCTGGCCCTGCTCGGGCCGCTCCGGAGCATTGGTCTCGGCGACGAGCACGTCGCCGTTGGGCAGCACGTAGAGCCAGCGCGGGTGCGACAGGCCGGTGGCAAACGCGCTGACCTGCGTGCCGGCAGCCGGCTGCGGTGTCGCCCCGGTCGGCCAGCCGCGCGCCTCGGCCACGTTGACGGTGGGGATCAACGTGCGCACCGGCTCGACGATCTTCGGCTGGCGGCCGAGGTCGGCGCCCGACGGCAACTTGGAGGTTTCGCCGCATGCGGCGAGCAGGGCGGCCAGCGGCAGGGCGGACAACGCGGGAAGCGAAAACTTCATGACCATCTCTCGTGCGGCAACGATGTTGCTGGCAGGGCAATCGCCGTTCCTGAGGTGCAGCCGCGCTGCACTCGCGAGCCAGATGTAAATGTTATTTGACGTACGAAACGCAGGCCATCCGATGAAAAATCGTTGTCTTGTTTTGGAGGGATACTCGATGAATGACGCAGCGCAGCAATCCAGTGATTTCACTTCGCCGCCGTGGCTCGATGCCGGCGCGGTCAGCATGATGTCTGGCGAGCGCATCGTCGTCGTCGACGACCACCCGGAACTGGCCGAGACCCTGGCGCAGGTGTTGGCGCTGGACGGCTTCGACGTGCGCACCGCGCCCGATGGGGTGAGCGCACTGGCGGTCATCGAAGAGCACAAACCCATCTGCGTTCTGGCCGACATCGTCATGCCGGGCATGGACGGATTCGATCTCGTGCGGCACCTGCGCCAGCGGCACGGCTCGGACATGGTGCTGATCGCTATCACCGGCTGGGGTGGCGACGATGCCCGCGTTGCCGCCGAGTTCGACGCTTTCGATCATTGCCTGCAAAAGCCGATCGATCTGGAAGAGCTGCGTCAGATCCTGCGGGCGAACTGAGGAGCCTGAGAGCCCGCAGTTGCTGCGGATCAGCGGATCGCCGCCAACAGCGCTTCCGGCGAGCAGGGTTTGATGAGCACGGTGACGCCCACGGCGGTGGCACGGTTTGCCGAGTCGGTGTAGCCGCTCATCAGCACGACAGGCAGGGCCGGGTGATCGGTCTTGATGTGCTCGGCCAAGTCGATGCCGTCGAGCGTGCCGCACATGACGACGTCGCTGAGCACGATGTCGAATCGTGCGGCGTCGGTGCGCAAGATGCTGATGGCCGCATCGGCGCTCTCAGCCTGCCGGACCTCGCAGCCCATCGTTTCGAGCATCTTGGCGGTGGCGAACGCCAGTTCGGCGTTGTCTTCCACGAGCAGCACGCGCACGCCCGGCAAGGCGCGCGCGGCCCGACCCGCTGGCGCCGGCGGCGCGGCCACTGCGGGCGGCGCTGCCGGGGCTGCCGCCGTGGTCGTCTCGACGGTCGTCTCGGCTGCCGGCAGAAACAGGCGCACGGTCGAGCCCTCGCCGTGGCGGCTGTCGAAGGTGACCGTGCCACCGGCGCGGGTGCAAAAACCGTACACCTGCGACAGTCCGAGCCCCGTGCGCTTGCCGAACTCCTTGGTGGTGAAGAAGGGCTCGAACACGCGTTCGAGCAGTTCGGCCGGCACACCGGCGCCGCTGTCCTCCACGCTGATGACGACGAAGTTGCCGGCCAAGCCGGGCGCCGCACCGGCCGCTGCGTTGGCGGCGCGGATGCGCAGCGATCCGCCCGCCGGCATGGCGTCGCGTGCGTTGACCGCCAGGTTGATCAACGCCAGTTCGAGCTCGGCCGCGTCGACCTCCACGGGCGCCGTGTCGGGCTCGACCTGAACCTCGATGCGGACCTGGGAGCTGACGGCCGGCTCGATCAGCGCCTGCGCGGCCGCCAGATGCTCCTGCAAGCGCAGCCGCTGCGGGTGCAGCGGACTGCGGCGCGCGAACGATAGCAACTGCCCGGTCAGCTTGGTGCCGCCCGTCACCGCGCGTTCGATCGCCGCGAGCTGCGCGCTGTCGGCCACCGACGGTTGCAGGCGGCGGTGCAGGTAGACGTTGTTGGCGATCACCATCAGCAGGTTGTTGAAGTCGTGCGCCACGCCGCCGCCCAGGCGCCCCAGCGCTTCGAGTTTTTGCGCCTGGCGCAGACTGTCCTCGACGTGCACGCGGCGCGCCGTCTCGTCGATCAGCGCCTGTTGCGTCCGCAGAGAACTGCGCGTGCGGGTCAGGGCCACCCAGGCCACGTAGATCAGCGCCGACGCGGTCGGTAAGACGACCGCGGCGAGCATGGCGAGTTGGCGGTACCACGGCGCCAGCGCTGCCGAATGGTCGATCCACGCGGCGACGCGCACCGGGTGGCGGACGAGCTGCCGCTCGGCGACGATGCGTCGCTCGTCTGGCGGCGCCGCGATGCTGCCTGCGCTGGCGGCGTCCCCCGGCACGTCTGCGCTCGAGGGCGCACGCGGCCAGCCTGCGAGTACAGAGCCGTCGGCATGGCGCAGTGCAATGTTCAGATCGCGGTCCTTGCTCGCCAGGTCGCTGTAGAAGTCGGCAAAGTACTTTGGCGCCATGCTCGCCGAGAGCACGGCCGTCAAGCTGCCATCGGCGCCCGTGCGGCGCACGCTCATGTCGAAGAACGGCTCGCCGGTGGTGCGGCTGGTCAGCACCTCGGTGAAAAACGGCTGCGCGCCGCCGGCGCGGTGGTGGCGGAAGAACGAGCGGTCGGTCACGTCGACCGCCGGCGCCGGATAAACACGGTTGTTGACGATCATCCTGCCGCTCGAGCCCGAGACGAACAGCCCTTGCAGCTGACGGAGATCGGCCGTCATGCGCACCATCTGATCGTGCAGCGAGCGTTCGCGCGCCCTCAGCAGGTTTTCCTGGTCGTCGCCCAGCGAATCGGCGACGAGGCCGAGCAGGGCGATGTTGGTCTCGAAGACCTTCAGCGCATGTTCTTCGGCGATGCGCGCCGCGCTGTCGACGCGCACGCGGGCGTCGGCCAGCACCTGCTCGTGCAGGCTCCAGGCGACGATGGAGAACAGCAGCGCAGGCACGGCCGCGGCCAGCCACATCGTCGTACGCAGCCATTTGAGCGTTCTGCTGGGCACTGCTCCTCCCGTTGGAACGAGTGCTGGTGTGCCAACTGCCAGCCGCCGGGGTCCGGCCGCGCCGAGTCTAGCGCTGCCTGGCGACCGCAGAGGCGAACGCGCAGACGGAATCGTCTTCCGCGCTGCGTCGATTCGCCGCTGAATCTTTTATCGAGACGCCGTCTTCACTGCTTGTCGAGCGGGTTTTTGATCAAGTTGTCGCGCGCGCCCGGTTTGTCGAGCGGATTGGTAATCAGGTTGCCGTTGTCGTCGTCCTCGTCTTCGTCCTGCGGCATGCTGCTGCGCTGCTGATCCACACCATGTTTTTCGTGCTTCGGCTGGTCGAGCGGGTTGTCGATCAGGTTGTCGGGCGCGCCGCGCACGCCTGCTTCGCTGTGCGATGGGATGGCCATGTTTCGATCTCCTGTCGCGATGAAGAGGCCTGGACCGGCATCGATCCAGGCCCGGCTGCGGCAAATGGAGTGCCCGCGCGCAAGCGCTGACCGCGGCGGCGGGAACATCGATTGCCCAGACTTGCTCCGACAGTGAGAAGCGAAGGAACAGCGCGATGGCGACGGCGAAAAAGACGAGCGGCACATTGGCGACGCAACGCCGCATCCAGCGCCAGCAGGACCGGCGCGACGCTGCCGCATCCGAGCCGGGCTCGCGCGCCGCAGTGCAGGCCGGCGCGCGCCGCCAGCCGGTGGCGCTGCCGGCACAACACCTGAAGAAGCCGGGCCGCGAGGCCGAGCTCGACTTGCAGCCGCGCTTTCTGGCGCCGGACTACCGCGGCAGTGGCAAGCTCGATGGCTTCGCGGCGCTGATCACCGGGGCCGACTCGGGTATCGGCCGCGCGGTGGCGGTGCTGTTCGCGCGCGAAGGCGCCGATGTGGCGGTGGCCTACCACTCATCGACCGACGATGCGCAAGAGACGCAGCGCTGCGTCGAGGACGAGGGGCAGCGCTGCTTGCTGCTGCAAGGCGACGTCAAGGACCGTGCGTGGTGCGATTCGGCGGTGGCGCAAACGCTGGCCGCCTTCGGCCGGCTCGACGTGCTGGTCAACAACGCCGCCTTCCAGGAGCATGCGGACGGCCTCGAAGACCTCGACGATGCACGCATCGCCGAGACGCTGGACACCAACATCGGCGGCTACCTGCGCATGGCGCGCGCAGCGTTGCCGCACCTGAAGCCGGGCGCGTCGATCATCAACACCGGCTCGGTGACGGGCCTTCAAGGCAGCGCCCATTTGATCGACTACAGCGCAACCAAGGGCGCGATTCATGCGCTGACCAAATCGCTGGCCAGCAACCTGCTCGGCAAAGGCATCCGCGTCAACGCCGTGGCGCCAGGGCCGGTGTGGACGCCGCTCAATCCGGCCGATGCCACGGCCGACAAGGTGGCGCAGTTCGGCCGCAAGACCGATATGCGACGTGCCGCGCAGCCCGAGGAGCTGTCGCCGGCGTACGTGTTCCTGGCCTCGCCGGTCTGCGCGGGCTACATCAGCGGCATCGTCTTGCCGGTCACCGGCAGCGTCGGCGCGATTTGAGCTGGTGCGGCGCACGGCACGTCGATTGCCAGCAACGCTGAACCTTCTTTCGACCAGGAGCCACCCCATGGGAGACAGCCCGTTGACCGGCATCGAATCTGCAACCGTCGATCCGCCGGGACACGACGTTGAATTGCTCGGCCCGAGCGACAGCTCCGACAGCGGCAGCGACAGCGTCGGCAGCCCGGACAGCGATGCCGACACCGATGCCGCGGGCACTGGCGAGCGGCGCAGCGCGGCGCACGACAGGCTGCCGCGCGACGGGCAGGACATCGGCGTCGATCGCGTGTTCTCGGCCGAGACGGTGGCCGAAGTCGATGCAGACGCCGAGCCGGTCGACGAGGACAAGGATGAAGATGACGATGAAGACGAAGACCCGGACCTGGCGTTCATCGACCGCGCTCGTGTCGACGCCGCGCAGGAAGACGAGGCAGAAGACCAAGCAGGCCAAGCCGAGGAAGACGTTGCGCCGCGCCCCTGAGCCTGTGCGCGTGAAGCGGGTTGCGCGGCTTGGTCCTACACCTCGGCCCGCCGTTCACTGATCTTTGCTGCCAACGCTGAAATCTATCCTGATCCTTGTGCGGTCTGTCAGGCAACTTCTGTCTTTCGCCGTTCACCCTAGAGGAGTCATGACATGACCGCATCGAAGACTTTCCTTTCCGTTGCAGCCATGGCTGTCATCGGCACTTTCGGTATGGCGCAAGCGCAGACCGGCCCCGCTGCGGCCGCGTCCGACCCAGCCGCAAAGACTTCCCCGGCAGCCGCAGAAAAACGTGGGACTGCGACGTCACCGGCAACCGGCACGCCGAAGACCGAGCGCATGTCGAAAGAAAAGAAGCCGATGAAGGAGGGCACGGAGGCGACCACCGCCGCACCGGCCACCCCGCAAGCCGCCCGCATCACGCAGCCGACTGCGGAAAAGTCGGGGACGATGCCCCAATCGACCTCGCCGACCATGCAAAGAGCACCGTCGACGACGACGACGACCGGTGCGGGCGCGCAGATGCCCGCCGCTTCGGGCGCATCGCGTGGCGACAAGCCCGGCGCGCCGACGAGCGCGCGCCCGTAAGCACGAGCCGATCACAGCGCTGCGCGCCCACGGCGCGCAGCGTCTTGTGTCTGCCACCGCACAGACCCAGGCAGCGACGGGCAACAGCATTCGTCGCTGCCTCACCCCCCATTCAGGAGTCCTCATGACCCATCATCGGTTTACGCGCACGCGCATCGCCGCGGCCAGCTTCGGCCTCGCACTGGCCACACTCGCAACCACGTCCGCACTGGCGGCCAGCCACCGCGAAGGGCCGTTCATCAGCGGCCAGGCCCAGGTCGATGCCACGGACCTGTTCATGTTCCGCAGCTACGAAGCGGGGCGTCAGGATTTCGTGACGATCCTGGCCAACTACCAGCCGTTCCAGGATCCGCAGGGCGGGCCGAACTTCCACATGTTCAACCAGAACGCGCTGTACGAAATCCACATCGACAACAACGGTGACGCGGAAGAAGACCTGACCTTCCAGTTCCGTTTCAAGAACACGTCCAAGGGCGCCGCGCTCACCATCGGCGACAAGCAGGTCAAGATTCCGCTGATCAACAGCGGGGCGATCACCGGCGTCAACCCCGCCACGCTGGACGTGCGCGAAACCTTCACCATCGACGTGGTTAGCGGCAAGCGCCGCGGCGGCACGAGGACGAGCGTCACCAACGCGGCCGGCGGCGCCACCGGGGATGGTGACGTTGTAGATGTGCAGGTCGGCGTAGGTGGCGTAGCCCGTGGCACTGCCGAAGGTCTTGTCGCCGATGTTGTCCACCGGCTTGTCGAACTCGCTGGCGCCGCCGGCGGCGTTGGTGACGCTCGTCCTCGTGCCGCCGCGGCGCTTGCCACTGACCACGTCGATGGTGAAGGTTTCGCGC
>JANNJX010000719.1:0-5234 GCA_031396005.1 Burkholderiales bacterium | reverse complement strand
GTTCCAGTCAGCGCGGTGAACGCCAAAGGAAGATGACGGATGGTGGTCCATGCTCATGCACGCCAACTGCGTAAGCAACTAGGGTGACCCCTATACAACTTGTTACGCACTGTTTTGGCGTTTGCGACTGAGTCGCTCATCACCGGGGACGCCCCGATGAGTAGCTACCTGTCCCTTTCGCCGGGCTTGACATCGCGCAACATCGACGCTGCGGTCCCCGAGCGTTGTACAGGAGGCGTGCGATCCGTGAAGCGCGCGCAACACTGGCTTTCGATGAGTGAACTCTTTTGCGCCATTCAAAGGCCACTCGCGGTTTACCCCTCGGTTTACCCCTGGGCCTGCGCAACGCAAAACGGGTTAGCTCCTTGTGGAAGCTAACCCGTTGATTTCATTGGTCGGGACGGCGGGATTCGAACTCGCGACCCCTTGCACCCCATGCAAGTGCGCTACCAGGCTGCGCTACGCCCCGAGGAACAGCCGCAGTATAGCCAGGCTGTGCAGACTCAGTCTTGCAGCAGCTCGCGCAGCGCCAGCAGCTCGACGCGGATCTGCCCCGGCGACAGCTCGGTCACCTCGGGCAAGGGCATGGCTTGTTCGATCTCGTCGGCCTCGTGATCGACGCCGTTGCCGAGCGGCTCGGCTGGTCTGCCTTCGCCGCCACTGCGGCGCTCGCCCGCCGCTGCCTCGCCCAACTGGTTGCGCGCGCCGCTGATGGTGAAGCCCTGCTCGTACAAGAGGTCGCGGATGCGGCGGATCAGCAGCACCTCATGGTGCTGGTAATAACGGCGGTTGCCGCGCCGCTTCATCGGCTTCAACTGCGTGAATTCCTGTTCCCAGTAGCGCAGCACGTACGGTTTGACCCGGCACAGCTCGGCCACCTCACCGATCGTGAAGTAGCGTTTGGGCGGAATCTGGGGGAGTGCTTTCTCCAAGGAAATCAAGGGGTTTCAACGCGAAAGCTCAGAATCTACTCGAAGTCTTCTCCGGCTGACGTTTCACCTTGAACGAGGCTCTTTAATTTGTGGCTGGCGTGAAATGTGACCACATTGCGCGCCGTGATCGGGATCGCTTCGCCGGTGCGCGGGTTGCGCCCCGGCCTAGGCGCCTTGCGCCGGATGTTGAAGTTGCCGAAGCTGGTCAGCTTGATGTCCTGACCACTGACCAGGGCCTCGTGGAGAATGTCGAAGAAGGCTTCGACCATGTCCTTGGACTCGCGCTTGTTGAGGCCGAGCTGGTCGAACAACAGCTCGGAAAGCTCGGCCTTGGTCAGCGTCGGCGTCTCGATCGACGGCAGGATGACGGCTTTGGTGGCCGGGGCTGGCGGGGTCATGGGGGTCTGCTCCTGAGCCGACATGTTCAGGAGCGCAGACGCGCACCGAGCCGCGCCGTCGCGCGCTCAATGGCCTGTTGCAGGACAGCCTCGATGCGCTCGTCGGTCAACGTCGTAGCATCGTCGCGCAGCTCCAGGCGCACGGCCATGCTGCGCTCGCCGCCTTGCGCAGCCTGCGGCTTGTACAAGTCGAATAACTGTGCCGAGCACACCAGACCGCTCGTGTCATCGCTCAAGGCGCCGATCAGCGCGTCATGCGACACCGCTTCGCCGACGACGAGCGCCAGATCGCGCAGCACCGACTGTTGACGGGGCAGCGGCGACGCCGCGGGCTGCGGGCGCTCCTGCAGCGCGTCGAGATCGAGTTCGAAGACCACCGGCGCGCCCTGCGCGGACGGCAGCTCGTAGCCCTGGACCCAGCGTGGATGCAACTCGCCGACCCAGCCGATGGGCCGTCCCTGTAGCGTCACCCGCGCGCAGCGGCCCGGGTGCAACGCGGGATGCTCGGCCGCCTCGAAGCTCGCCTGCAGCGGTGCCAGCAGCGCTTGGACATCGCCCTTGGCGTCGAAGAAGTCGACTGCGCGCTCCGGCGCTCCCCACTGCAGCGCGTCGGCCGGGCCATACGCCAGCGCGGCGACGCGCATCGGTTGATCGAGGCCGGCGACGGACACCGCGCCATCGCCGGCCGCCGCATTGCGCAAATACACGCGGCCGAGTTCGAAGATGCGCACACGCGATGCGCGCCGTGCGAGGTTGTGGCGCAGCGTGGCGACGAGGCTGCCGATCAAGCTCGAGCGCATCACTGCGAGCGGTGCGGCAATCGGGTTCTGCACGCGGATCGGGTCGGTGTTGCCCGCCAGCTCGCGCTCCCAGCGCTCCTCGACGAAGCTGTAGGCGATGGTCTCCTGGTAGCCCTGCGCGGCCAGCGCGCGGCGCAGCGTGTGGACGCTGCGCTGCGACTCGGGGCGCACACGCGCGGTCACGGGGGCCAGCGGCGCGGTGCCCGGTAGCTTGTCGTAACCGTGAACGCGAATCACCTCTTCGATCAGGTCTTCTTCGATGTTGAGGTCGAAGCGCCACGACGGCGGCGTGACCGTGATCGAGCCATCGCCTTCGGTGAACGCGAAGCCGAGCCGCTTCATCACGTCGGCGCATTGCGCCTGTGTGAGCGGCATGCCAATGACCTTGGCGGCGCGTGCGACGCGCAGCGTCACCGGCTGGCGTTGTGACATCGCGGGCTGCTGGTCGTCGATCGGCCCGGCCTGCCCACCGCAGACGTCGATGATCAATTGCGTGATGCGTTCGATGTGCTGCACCGTGCCGACCGCATCGACACCGCGTTCGAAGCGGTGGCCGGCGTCGGTGGAAAACGCATAGCGCCGCGAGCGGCCCATCACCGCTTCGGGCCACCAGAAAGCGGCTTCGACATAGACGTTTCTCGTTTCGTCGCTGACGGCGGTGTGGTCGCCGCCCATGATGCCGGCCAGCGACTCAACGGCCTTGGAATCGGCGATCACGCCGACCTGCTCGTCGAGCTCCACCGTGTTGCCGTTGAGCAGCTTCAGCGATTCGCCCTTCTTGCCCCAGCGCACGACGAGTTCGCGGTCGATCTTGTCGAGATCGAAGATGTGCGACGGCCGGCCGTACTCGAACATGACGTAGTTCGAGATGTCGACCAGAGCGGTGACGCTGCGCTGGCCGCAACGCGCGAGGCGATCGACCATCCACGCGGGTGTCTTCGCTTTTGGGTTCACACCACGCACGATGCGGCCGGAGAAGCGGCCGCACAGGTCCGCAGCCTCGATGCGCACCGGCAGCTTGTCGTCGTGCGTCGTCTTCACCGGTGGGAACGTCGGCGTTTGCAGCGGTGCACCGGTCAGGGCCGACAGCTCGCGCGCAATGCCATAGACCGACAGGCAATGACCGAGGTTCGGCGTCAGCTTCAATGTGAGCAGGTGGTCGTCGAGCGACAGCATCTTGCGCACGTCTTCGCCGAGCGGCGCATCGCCCGCGAGCTCGAGCAGGCCGCCGTGGTCATCGGAGAGCTTCAATTCGCGCGCAGAGCACAGCATGCCGAAGCTTTCGACGCCGCGCAGCTTGCCGATGCCGATCTTGAACGGCTTGCCGTCCTCTCCTGGCGGCAGCTCGGCGCCGACGAGGGCCAGCGGCACACGAATGCCGACACGCGCATTCGGCGCACCGCAGACGATCTGCAACGGACCGTCCTTCGAATGCTTACCGGCATCGACGCGGCACACGCGCAGCTTGTCGGCATTCGGATGCGGCTCGGCCTCGACGATCTCAGCGACGACGATGTTCGCAAACGGCGGGGCGACCGGTCGCAGCTCTTCGACCTCCATGCCCGACATCGTCAGCAGGTCGGCGAGTTGTTGGCTCGAGAGCGGTGGGTTGCAGAACTCGCGCAGCCAGCTTTCAGGGAACTGCATGTCAGTGCCGCCCGGCCGTCCGAAGGTACTGACGCGCCCCTTCGGGGGGCAGCGAACGAAGTGAGCTTGGGGGCTTCATTTTTTACCGAAATTGAGACAGGGAGCGCAGATCGTTCTCGAAGAACAGGCGCAGGTCGTTGACGCCGTAGCGCAGCATCGCCAGACGGTCGATGCCGGAACCGAACGCAAAACCGATGACACGCTCGGGGTCGAAGCCCATGTTGCGCACAACTTGCGGATGCACCTGGCCTGAGCCCGACACTTCGAGCCAGCGGCCGGCCAGCGGCCCGCTGTCGAAGCGAACGTCGATCTCGGCGCTGGGTTCGGTGAACGGAAAGTAGCTCGGCCGAAAGCGCAACTGCAGCTGATCGGTTTCGAAGAAAGCCTTCATGAACTCGAGGTACATCACCTTCAAGTCCTTGAAGCTGACGTTCTCACCCAGCCACAGCCCTTCGACCTGATGGAACATCGGCGAGTGCGTGGCATCGCTGTCCACGCGGTAGGTGCGGCCCGGCGCGATGACCCGAATCTCGGGCATTGGATCCACGCCAGCGTACTTCTTCGCATGCGCACGTGCGTAGCGCACCTGCATCGGGCTCGTGTGCGTGCGCAGGTTCAGCCAGTGGCCTTCGCTGTCCTTCATGTCGACGTAGAACGTGTCCTGCATCGAGCGTGCCGGATGGTTCTGCGGGCTGTTGAGCGCGGTGAAGTTCATCCAGTCGGTTTCGATCTCGGGGCCGTCGGCGACATCGAAGCCCATCGAGCCGAAGATCGCTTCGATGCGCTCCATCGTGCGACTCACAGGGTGCAGACCGCCAACCCCGCGCTGGCGGCCTGGCAGCGTGACGTCCAGGGCCTCAGCTTTCAGTTGCGCATCCAGCGCGGCTGATGCCAGCGCTTCGCGCGCGGCCTCCAGCGCCGCTTCGATCTGCTGCTTGGTCGCGTTGATTCCGGCGCCACGCGCTTTCTTCTCTTCGACGGAAAAGCTGGTCATCGCCTTCAACAGCTCCGTCACGCGTCCTGCTTTGCCGAGATAACGCGCCTTGGCGTTCTCGAGTTCGGCAGGCGTGGTCGCAGCCGCGAAGTCAGCCCGCGCGGCGCTCACCAGCTTGTCGAGATCGCTCATGTTCAAGAACCAAAAAGAAAAAGGCCGCCACCCAGGTGACGGCCTTTGAGTGCTCAGCTTCAAAGCGCCGCTTGCGCAGCGCGATAAAACTCAAGCCAGCTGGGCCTTCACCTTGGCAACGATGCTGCCAAAAGCGGCCGGATCGTTCACCGCCATGTCGGCCAGCACCTTGCGGTCGATGCCGATCTGGGCCTTCTTCAGGCCGGCCATGAACTTGCTGTAGCTGACCCCCATCTCACGGCTCGCGGCGTTGATACGCGCGATCCAGAGCTGACGGAAAACCCGTTTCTTGGTGCGGCGGTCACGGTAGGCGTATTGGCCCGCCTTCATC
>JANNJX010000258.1:0-4156 GCA_031396005.1 Burkholderiales bacterium | reverse complement strand
TTTCGCAGCGTCGTCAACAACCGGCCGGACTTCGAGCATGGGCCCGATCAGCCGACCAACGCGGCGATCGAAGCGGCAGCTCTGGCAGCAGGGCTCGAGTACCGCTTCCTGCCCGTCAGCGGCGCCGGGCAGACGGCCGAGGAGATCGCCGCGTTCGCTGCGCTGCTGGATGAGCTGCCACGCCCCTTGCTGGCGTTTTGCCGCAGCGGTGCGCGCTCGACCAACCTGTTCGTGCAGGTGCAGCAACAGCGAGCCGGCACGTAGGGTTAGAACCCTTCCCCGCCTGCGGTCAGCCCTGACAGCATTCAACGGCCATTTGTCCCGGGGAGATCTCAGTGGGAGCGCTGCTCAAACTGTCGAACGTGATCGACAAATCGAACGAGCTGATCGGCAAGATGACGATGTGGCTCGTGCTGGCTGCCGTCGTCATCAGCGCCGGCAACGCGACGCTGCGCAAGGCCTTCAATATCGGCAGCAACGCCTGGCTCGAGATCCAGTGGTACCTGTTCGCCGGCGTCTTCATGCTCGGCGTCGGCTACGTGATGCTGAAGAACGCGCATGTGCGCATCGACTTCATCTCGAGCAAGCTGTCCAAGCGCACCAACGCCATCATCGACTCGATCGGCATCGTCGTCTTCACGATCCCGCTGGCGATCATCATGATCGACTTCGCCTGGCCGGTCTTCATGCGCGCCATCACCACCGGCGAGATGAGCCAGAACGCCGGCGGCCTGATCCGCTGGCCGGTGTGGTTCCTGCTGCCGGCAGGTTTCGCCATCCTGCTGCTTCAGGCGTTGTCCGAACTGATCAAACGCATCGCCTTCCTCACCGGCCACCGCAGCGAACCCTTCAGCGATGTCGACGGCAAGTCGGAGGAAGAGTTGCTGGCCGAGGAGCTGGCCGAAGCCGCCGCCAAGCACGAGCTCGAACTCGCCGCCGCGGCGAAAAGGCGCTGACATGATGGCCTTCATCGCCCAAAATTTCGTCCCGCTGCTGTTCTGCGGCCTGCTCTTCTTCCTGCTGACCGGCATCCCCGTCGCCTTCGGCCTTGCAGCCACAGGCTTGCTGTTCGGCTTCATCGGCATGGAGGTGGGCCTGTTCCCGACGACGCTGTTCCAGGCGCTGCCGCTGCGCGTCTTCAACATCATGAGCAACGAGACGCTGCTGGCGATCCCGTTCTTCACCTTCATGGGCATCATCCTCGAACGCTCCGGCATGGCCGAGGATCTGCTCGAGACCGTCGGCCAGGTCTTCGGCCCGGTGCGCGGCGGTGTCGCCGTGGCGGTGATCCTCGTCGGCGCGCTGCTCGCGGCCACCACCGGCGTCGTCGCCGCGGCTGTGATCTCGATGGGCCTCATCTCGCTGCCGATCATGCTGCGCTACGGCTACAACCGCACCATCGCCACCGGCACCATCACCGCGTCGGGCACGCTGGCGCAGGCCATCCCGCCGTCGCTGGTGTTGATCGTGCTGGCCGACCAGATGGGCCGCTCGGTGGGCGACATGTACGCCGGGGCGCTGTATCCCGGCCTGATGCTGGTCGGCCTGTACCTGCTGTTCATCGCCGCGGTGGCGGTCGTCAAACCGAAGTGGGTGCCGGCGCTGCCGCAGGAGGCGCGCATCTACCGCGAGAGCAACGGCTCCAGCGGCCACAAGTCGCTGCTCGCGCTGCTGGCCATTTGCGCCGCCGCGGCCTGGGCCTGGATGCAGGTGCACGACAGCGCGATGCAGTCGTGGATCGGCCGCGAGGGCGCTTCGCCGGGCGATGAGCGCCTGATCCTGGCGCTGACCGTGGCCTCGCTGCTGGCGTTGGCGCAGGCGATCGTCAACCGCGTCACCAAGATGGGCCTGCTGTCGCGGCTGGCGGAGCAGGTCACCTTCGTGCTGATCCCGCCACTGGTGCTGATCTTTCTCGTCCTCGGCACCATCTTCCTCGGCGTGGCCACGCCGACCGAAGGAGGCGCGATGGGCGCGATGGGCGCGCTGATCATGGCCTTCGGCCGCCGGCGGCTGAATTTCAACCTGATGCGCCAAGCCCTGGACAGCACCGCCAAGCTGGCCACCTTCGTCATGTTCATCCTCATCGGCTCGACGGTGTTCAGCTTCACCTTCAACGCCGCCGACGGCCACCTTTGGGTCGAGCACCTGTTCGACAAGCTACCTGGCGGCGCGCTCGGCTTCCTGATCGTCGTCAACATCCTGGTTTTCATCCTCGGCTGCTTCATCGACTTCTTCGAGATCGCCTTCATCGTCATCCCGATGCTGGTGCCAGTGGCGCAGAAGATCCTGCCCGAGCTGTTCCCGCCGGGCACGCCGATCGATCCGATCATGATCTGGTTCGGCGTCATCATCGCGATGAACCTGCAGACCTCGTTCCTGACGCCGCCGTTCGGCTTTGCGTTGTTCTACCTGCGCAGCGTCGCGGCGAAGAAGGACTACAAGGACCGCATCACCGGCCAGAACATCCCGGCCGTCACCACGGCGCAGATCTACAAGGGCTCGATCGCCTTCATCGTTCTGCAGCTCATCATGGTCGGGGTCGTCATCGCCTTTCCGAAGCTCGTCACCGGCGGCATCGACGAAGGCCCGAAGATCAACGCCGAAGAAGCGCTGAAGACGATGGGCGTGCCCGAGGCCGAACCGGACCCGACTGCAACGCCGGCCGAAGGCGCAGCGTCGGCACCCGAGGGCTCGCCGTCGGCGCCGGGAGCCGAGAAGGAAGAAGACCCGATGAAGGCCCTCGAAGACGCCATGAAGAAAGACGAGCAGACGAAGAAGTAGCGGCGCCCATGAAAAAGCCCCGCCGCGGCGGGGCTTCGTTCCGACCGGCGCCGGCCTTCAGAGCTTGGCCGACTGCATGTAGCTGTCGAAGCGCGCTTCGGTGAAGCGGAACCAGAGGTTGGCTTCCTTGCGGAACGCCGAGTAATCGTCGTACACCTTCTTCCACTTCGGGTTCTTCGCCGAGATCTCGCTGTACAGCTCCATCGCCTGCTTGAACGCCGCATCCATCAGGTCCTTCGGGAACGGGAACAGCTTGGCACCGCCGGCCACCAGCGTCTTCAGGGCTGCGGCGTTGCGGCCGTCGTACTTGGCCTGCATGTCCACGTGCGCAAACGCCGCTGCACATTCGACGATGGCCTTGTTCTCGGCCGACAGCGCTTCCCAGGCCTTGGTGTTGATGTGCAGGTCCAACTGCGGGCCGCCTTCCCACCAGCCCGGGTAGGCGTAGTTCTTGGCGACCTTCTGGAAGCCGAGCTTCTGGTCATCGTACGGACCGACCCATTCGGCGGCGTCGATCGTGCCCTTCTCCAGCGCCTGGTAAATTTCACCGCCGGGGATGTTCTGCGGCACGCCGCCGATGCGCTCGACGACCTTGCCGGCAAAGCCGCCGCAGCGGAACTTCAAGCCCTTGAAGTCGGCCAGCGATTTGATCTCCTTGCGGAACCAGCCGCCCATCTGCGCGCCGGTATTGCCCATCGGGAAGTTGATGATGTTGTAGCCGGCGTAGAACTCGCGCATCAGCTTCAGGCCGTTGCCTTCGTACATCCACGCCGTCATCTGGCGGCTGTTCAGGCCGAACGGAATCGCGCAGCCGAGGGCGAAGGTTTCGTCCTTGCCGAAGTAGTAGTACGGCGCGGTGTTGGCCGCTTCGACGGTGCCGTTCTGCAGCGCATCGACGGTGCCGAAGGCCGGCACCAACTCGCCCGGCGCATGCGTGGTGATTTCGAACTTGCCGCCCGACATGGCCTTGACCTTGGCGGCGAAGACATCGTTGACGCCGAACAGGGTGTCGAGCGCCTTGGGAAAACTCGAGGTCAGGCGCCAGCGGATGGCGGCTTGCGCATGCACCGCCGGCGCAACGCCGGCAGCGAGGATGCCGGCCATGCCAGCGCCACCAACAAATAAACGACGTTCCATCGAAAAGTCTCCTCAAGAAAGAGTGGGCAGCGAACGGCCAGAATTCTAGAGAGCAGGGCCCGTCGATCGCCACGGGTTTCCCCGCGCAGGGATTCAAGTCCCGGCCACCTTCATGCGCTCGATCAACACCGAGCCGGTGGTCTTGCTGCCCGAGGTGTAGGCGTCGGCGCCGACAGCGACGATGCGCTTGAGCATGTCGCGCAGATTGCCGGCGATGGTGATCTCGTGCACCGGATGG
>JANNJX010000718.1:0-7652 GCA_031396005.1 Burkholderiales bacterium | reverse complement strand
GGCTGCGTCTTCTCGAGGTTGATGATGTGGATCTTGTTGCGATGGCCGTAGATGTACGGCGCCATCTTGGGGTTCCAGAAGCGCGTCTGGTGTCCGAAATGGACGCCGGCTTCCAGCATCTCACGCATTGATACAGGCATTAAAAGCTCCGAAGGTTGGTTCTAGAATCCGGCACGAATCGAGCGGGTCTTGGATGACGCACTCGACACCTTTCGTGGGCCGGTTCGCGATTGGTTTTTCATTGACGAAAAACCGCACGAGTGTATCACCCCAACCACCGATGCCGACCGACCTGACCCAGGCAGCCGCCTCCTTGGACAGCGCCCGCGCCGCGCTCGAAGCCTGCATCGCTGCGGCCACGCCGAACAGCTTCGTCCGTCGCTTCGACGAAGAGGCGCGCCGGGCCGCCGACCAGATCGACCGCGACGCCGCCCGATGGCCGCTGGGCGGGCTGGCCGTGTCGATCAAGGATCTCTACGACGTGCAAGGCTGGCCGACGACGGCCGCGTCGGCGTCGCGCCATGACGCGCCACGCGCCGTCCGCGACGCGCCTGCCGTGGCCCGCTTGCGCGCCGCCGGCGGACTGATCCTCGGCCACACCAACCTGACCGAGTTTGCGTTTTCCGGCGTCGGCATCAATCCGCACCACGGCACGCCGGCCAACCCGGCCACCGCCCCGCTCGACACGCAGCCGCGCATCCCCGGCGGCTCCACGTCAGGCGGCGCCGTCAGCGTCGCCACCGGCGCAGCCTGGGCGGCGCTCGGCTCGGACACCGGCGGCTCGATCCGCATCCCGGCCGCGCTGCAGGGCCTGGTCGGCTTCAAGAACACGCAGCGCCTGACGCCCAGCGAAGGCTGCATCCCGTTGTCGACCACGCTCGACACGGCCTGCGCGATCACGCTGTCGGTGCGCGACGCCGTGCTGCTGCACGAAGTGCTGGCCGCGCGCCGCGTGGCGCGAATCGACAAGCCGCTCAGCCAGTGGCGCCTGGCCGTGCCACGCACGGTCATGCTCGACGCGCTGGAACCGGCCGTCGCCGGCGCTTTCGAGCGCGCCCTCGGCAGGCTACGCGCAGCCGGCGCGGTCATCACCGACATCGACCTGCCTGTGCTCGCCGAGGCCGCCGCGTTGCAACGCGGTGGCGGCATCCCGGCGGCAGAGAGCTGGGCTTGGCACCGCGACGCGTTGACCCGGCGTGAGACGCAGTACGACCCGCGCGTGGCGCTGCGCATCCGACGCGGGCAAGGCGTGCACGACCTGGCCGCGCTGCTCGCCGAGCGCCGCGACTGGATCGCGCGCCTGGAGACCGCGCTCGAAGACATCGACGCCCTGCTCTCGCCCACCGTGCCGATCGTCGCGCCGCGCACGCAGCCGCTGATCGACAGCGACGATGCCTTCTTTGCCGCCAACGCGCTGCTGCTGCGCAATCCTTCGCTGATCAACTTGGCGGACGGCTGCGCGCTGTCGCTGCCCTGCCACCGCGACGGCGACTGGCCGGTCGGCCTGATGGTCTGGAGCACGGCGATGGCCGACGACCGCGTGCTCAACATCTCGCTGGCGATCGAAGCCGCGCTGGCGCCGGGCCGCTGATGCCGACCTCCTCATGCGTGTAGCCGTCATCGGGGCCGGCATCGTCGGCGTGACGACGGCGCAGGCGCTGCGTGAAGACGGCCACGAGGTCACCGTCTTCGAGCGTCGCGGCAGCGTCGCCACCGAGGCCAGCTTCGCCAACGCGGGCTTCCTGGCGCCCGGCTACGTCACGCCCTGGGCCGCGCCCGACATGCCCGGCAAGGTGATCTCGCAACTCTTCGCGCGCGACGCTGCGGTGCGGCTGGCCGGCGTGCCGGGCCCGGCCCTGCTGTCGTGGCTGCGGCAGTGGAAGCGCGCCTGCGAGCCCCAGCGCTATGCGAAGAACCGCGACGCGATGCTGCGCCTGGCGCAAGACAGCCTGGCGCGCACGACCGCGCTGGCGCGCCGGCACAGTCTCGAATACGAACAAGGCCGAGGCGCGCTCGTGCTGCTGCGCGACAGTGACGAGATCGCGCAGGCGCGCGCTGGGCTGAAGTTGCTGGCCGAAACCGGCCTCGAGTTTCACCTCGTCGATGCCGACGCCTGCCGCCGTATCGAGCCGGCACTCGAACAGGCCACACAGCTCAGGGCAGGTGTGCACCACCCGCAAGCCGGCATCGGCAACTGCAGGCAGTTTGCCTTGCAGTTGAGGGCCGTGCTGCAGACCGACGGCGTGACGTTTGTCCTGCAGCGCGAAGTGACGCGGCTCGAAGCCAGCGAGCACGGCATCGGCGTGCACAGCATCACCGCCGACGTGCATGCCGACTCGGCGCTCGAACGCGGGCCGCGCACGTTCATCGAGCCGCCGAGCGTCGAGTCTTTCGACGAGGTGGTCGTCTGCGCGGCGCTGGGCGCTCCGGCCCTGCTGTCGTCGCTGCGCATTCGGCTGCCGATGCAGCCGGTGTACGGCTACTCGATCACGCTGCCGGTGCGCCACTTCGAGGCCTACCCCGACATGGGCCCGCGCGCGGGGCTGATGGACGAGCGCTTCAAGGTCGCCATCACGCGCCTGGGCGATCGTGTGCGCATCGCAGGCAGCGCCGAGCTCGGTGGCAAGCCTGACGAGATGCGAGAAGCGCCGATCGCCACGCTCTACCGCGTGCTGCAGGACTGGTTTCCGGCAGCGGCGCGACAGGCGCAGGCGCAAACCTGGAAAGGCGCGCGACCGATGCTGCCCGACGGGCCACCGGCCATCGGCGCCTCGGGCGTGCCGCACCTGTGGCTCAACACCGGTCACGGCTCCTCCGGCTGGGCGCTGGCCTGCGGCAGCGCGCGCCTCGCCGCCGACCTGATCGCCGGCCGGGGCACGGCGGTCGATCCGAGCGCGTTCTCACCGCAGCGCTGGTGAGCCAGCGTTACCCTCGCGGGATGAGACAGCCCCCTGCTCACTTCGTTCGCGTCCCCCGAGGGGCCGAGTGCCGCGGCTCCGAGCCCGCCCGCGCGGGCTTGGACGGCCCGAGGAGGCGTTGCGTCTCGCAACGCCGCGGCCTGCAAGGCCGTCAGTTCCTTGGGGCGGCCCGGCTTCACTGACATGCCGCCGTTGCCGCCCGCCCCCTTCGACCAGCCCTGGCCGCTGCATGACGCGGCGCAGTCGCGGCGCATCGAAACGGCGGCCGCGGCCGCGCTGTCGCCGCACACGCTGATGCAGCGTGCCGGCCTCGCGGTGGCGCGGCTGGCGCTGGCGATCGCGCCGCACGCGCAGCGCATCTGGATCGCCGCCGGCCCGGGCAACAACGGCGGCGACGGACTCGAAGCGGCGCTGCACCTGCACCGCGCCGGCAAGTCGGTGCAGGTCAGTCTCGTCGGCGATCCGGCAAAGCTACCGCCGGATGCGGCCGCTTCACTGCGCCGTGCGGCCGATGCGGGCGTGTGCATCGGCGAAGGCGCGGCCGCACCGGCCGCTGTCGATCTATCACTCGATGCGCTTCTCGGCCTGGGCGCCACGCGCGAGCCGGAAGGCGAGGTGGCGGCGCTGGTGCGCGCGATCAACGCCAGCAGCGGCCTTCGTCTGGCCATCGACCTGCCGAGCGGTTTGTCCGCCGACACCGGCGCGCTGCACGGACCGCTCGTCGTGCGCGCCACGCACACGCTGGCGCTGCTGACGTTGAAGCCCGGCCTGTTCACGGCGATGGGCCGCGAGCAAGCCGGCCTGTTGTGGTTCGACGACTTGGGCTGCGGCGCCGAGTCGGCGCAGGTGCCGCCGCGCGCGCTGCTCGGCGACGCCGATGCGGCCAGGCTGCTGCGCCCGCAGCGCGGCAACGCCGGCCACAAGGGTGGCTACGGCGACGTGATCGCCGTCGGCGGCGCGCCGGGCATGAGCGGCGCGTTGACGCTGGCGGCGCGCGCGGCGCTGGCCGGTGGCGCGGGCCGCGTCTTCGCCTGTGCGCTCGATGCGAGCCTGCCGACGCACGACACGCTGACGCCTGAGCTGATGTGGCGGCAAGCCCTGTGGCACGACGAACCATCGACCTGGCGCGACGCCACCGTCGTTTGCGGCTGCGGGGGCGGCGACGCCGTGCGCGAGCCGCTGCCGGTGCTGCTGTCGCGCAGCGCACGCCTCGTGCTCGACGCCGACGCGCTGAACGCGATCGCGGCCGACACCTCACTGCAGTCGCTGCTCGCCGCGCGCGCCTCGCGCGGCCTGGCCACGGTGATCACGCCACATCCGCTCGAAGCGGCACGATTGCTGTCGCTGCCCGGCGCCGAGCGGGTGCAGGCCAACCGCCTGGCTGCGGCGCAGTCGCTGGCGCAGCGCTTCGACTGCACGGTGCTGCTCAAGGGCTCGGGCACCGTCATCGCAGCGCCACGCCGCACGCCGGTGATCAACCCGACCGGCAACGCGCGCCTGTCCGGCGCCGGCACGGGCGACGTGCTCGCCGGCTGGCTTGCGGGATTGTGGTCCGCTTCAGCGGCAACGGGGGCGCTTGCCGATGCCTTCGTCGCCGCGCGTGGCGCGGCCTACTGGCATGGCGCCGCAGCTTCGCGTGGCGATCCGTCGTCGCCGCTCGCGGCAAGCGCGCTGCTCGCCGCGCTGTCGGTTTAGCGCCGCGTCTTCTTCGCGCCGGCGGTCTTCGACCGCGCGCCTGTCTTGGCCGACGTACGCGACACGCGTGGACCGGTCCTGTCTTTGCCGCGCGCCGCCGCTCGCACCTCGCGGTCGCGCTGACGCACGGCGGCCAATTCTTCGACGGCGCTCGACGCCGACGGCAACGGCGCATTGCGCCGGCCCCGTGACAGCAGCTTGTCGTCGCCGCCTTCGCCGACCAGGCGGAAGTCGATCTTGCGCGCATCGAGGTCGACGCGGCTGACCTGCACACGCAGCTTCGAGCCGGCGCCGTGGCGAATGCCGGTGCGCTCGCCGCGCAACTCCTGCCGCACCTCGTCGAAGCGCCAGTACTCGCCGCCAAGTTCGCTGATGTGCAGCAGGCCTTCGACGTAGAGTTCGTCCAACTGCACGAACAGGCCGAAGCCCGTCGCCGCAGTCACGGTGCCGGCAAACTCTTCGCCGAGCTTGTCGCGCATGAAGCGGCACTTCAGCCAGGCTTGCACATCGCGCGAAGCTTCGTCGGCGCGGCGCTCGTTGGCCGAGCAGTGCGCGCCGGCGCCTTCCCAGGCTTCCGTTTCCTGCACCCGCGGCGGCGGCGCCTTGCCGCCCCTGCGCACGACCGGTGCGTCTTCGAGCTTGCCACTGTCGATGTGATAACGCTTGCCGTGCAGCAGCGCCTTGATGACGCGGTGCACCAGCAGATCCGGGTAGCGCCGGATCGGGCTCGTGAAGTGCGTGTAAGCGTCGTACGACAGGCCGAAGTGACCGGCGTTGACAGCGGTATAGATCGCCTGCTGCATCGAGCGCAGCAGCATGGTGTGGATCTGCTGCGCGTCGACGCGGTCCTTGGTCGCATCGGCAATCGCCTGGTACTCCGAAGGTGACGGCTCTTCGGAGAGCGACAGGTTCAGCCCGAGCGCCTTCAGGTAATTGGCCAGCGTCGTGCGCTTCTCCGGCGTCGGGCCTTCGTGAACACGGTACAGCGCCGGGTGCTTGTGGCCGGCGATGAAGTCGGCCGCGCAGACGTTGGCCGCCAGCATCGCCTCCTCGATCACGCGGTGGGCATCGTTGCGAGTGCGCGGGATGATCTTTTCGATGCGGCCGTTGTCGTCGCAGACGATCTGCGTTTCCGTGGTCTCGAACTCGACCGCACCGCGCTTGGCGCGCTGTTTGACCAGCGCGCGAAAGACTTCGTGCAAGTGAACGAGGTGCGGCACCAACCCGCTGCGCCGCGCCGCTTCGGGCCCGCGGGTGTTGGCCAGAATGGACGCGACTTCGGTGTAGGTGAAGCGCGCCTGCGAATGCATCACCGCCGGGTAGAACTGGTAGCCCTCGATCTCGCCGCTGGTCGCAACCACCATGTCGCAGACCATGCACAGGCGGTCGACGTCCGGGTTCAGCGAGCACAGGCCGTTGGAGAGTTTCTCCGGCAGCATCGGGATGACGCGGCGCGGGAAGTAGACCGACGTCGCGCGCTCATAGGCGTCTTCATCGAGCGACTCACCGCTGCGCACGTAGTGGCTGACGTCGGCAATCGCCACCAGCAGCCGCCAGCCGGCGGGTTTCTTCGTTTTGCCTTTGCCAACGGCAGGCATCGGCTCGCAGTACACCGCGTCGTCGAAGTCGCGCGCGTCTTCGCCGTCGATCGTCACCAGCGGCACGTCGGTCAGATCGATGCGG
This sequence comes from Burkholderiales bacterium, assembly GCA_031396005.1. Lineage (GTDB taxonomy): Bacteria > Pseudomonadota > Gammaproteobacteria > Burkholderiales > Burkholderiaceae_C > CADEEN01. The sequence goes on along the minus strand of JANNJX010000718.1, from coordinate 1,356 downwards.
TTTTTGAGATCCGCCGGCCGCAGCTTCTCAGGCAATGCAGCGGCCTGTGCGATCGTCTCCGGCGCAAAGCGGTGCGGCACTTCGAACTTGCGCACCGCGATCTCGATCTCCATGCCCGGGTCGTCGATCTCGCCGAGCACCTCGACGACGCGGCCCACCGGCTGCGAAAACATCGACGGCGGCTCGGTGAGCTCGACCGACACCACCTGCCCAGCCTGCGCATTGGCGGTGGCGTTCTTGGCGATCAGGATGTCCTGGCCGTAGCGCTTGTCTTCGGGGGCGACGAGCCAGACGCCGCCTTCGTGCAGCAAGCGGCCGATCAGCGGAGCCTTGCGGCGCTCGACGATGTCGAGCACATGGCCTTCGGGCCGGCCCTTGCGATCGTAACGAACGATGCGTACACGCACGCGATCGCGGTGCAGGACCGAGCGCATTTCCTGCGGCGAGAGATAGACGTCGGGCACGCCGGCGCCTTCGCGGACGAGGAAGCCGTGGCCGTCGCGGTGGCCCTGCACAGTGCCTTCCACTTCGCTCATCAGCGCAGCGCTGGGCGTCGTGGCGTTCTGGGATGTCGTGTTCTTGATGCTAAACTTTCGTCGTTCCTGAGATGCCCAGGTGGCGGAATTGGTAGACGCACTAGTTTCAGGTACTAGCGGGTAACTCCGTGGGGGTTCGAGTCCCTTCCTGGGCACCATCGAGGGAAAAGAAAACTTGCGGACAGGGCTGGCTTTGCCGGCCCTTTTTCATTCTTACACCGCAAACTTTTTCGCCAATCCATCGGGCCGTAGGCCGTCGTATTCCTCGAACGGCTGGTGAATCCACGGGCTCGTCGGCAGCTTCTCGACGAAGTAGTCGGGCGTATAGCTCGACACGCCCTTGACCCAGAGAACGGCAGAGCGCAGCTCGCTGATCGACGGCATGCCGCGCAGGCGTTCGACGACGGCCCGCAGCGTGATGCCCGAGTCGGCGAGGTCATCGACCAGCAGCACGCGCCCTGCCAGTTCGCCCTTGGGCATGGTGATGTACTTGGCGATGTCCAGCCGGCCTTGAATGGTGCCTGCGTCTGCCCGGTAGCTCGACGTGCTCATGATCGCCAGCGGCTTGTCGAAGACGCGCGACAGCACGTCGCCGGGCCTCATGCCGCCGCGCGCCAGACACAGAATCTGATCGAACTCCCAACCCGAGGCATGCACCTTGAGCGCCAGGCGCTCGGTCAGCATGTGGTACTCGTCCCAGGAGACGTAGAGTTGTTTGCCGTCGTCGGTGAGCATGGTGGGCGGACTTCCTATTTGCGAAAGGGATGGCGCAGCAGGATCGTGTGCACGCGGTCGGGACCGGTGGAGACCATGTCCACCG
>JANNJX010000214.1:0-5109 GCA_031396005.1 Burkholderiales bacterium | reverse complement strand
CGATCGCTGCCGCGGTGCCCGCCATCACCGGGATCGGCGCGGCGCGAAAGCGAGCCACCCAGGCCGCCAGGTTCGGTAGCGGGGCGTGCAGGCGCTTGCAGGGTGCGGCGTTCATGACGGCAGCTCGTGCGCTGTTATCGGCGCCGCGGCGGTCCGGCTTGAGCCGCGCTCAAAAACTCAGCATCAGCCCGCGGCTGGCGTCTGCGAGACCGTGCAGCGTTTCGAGGTAGGTGGCGCGCACGGCCTCGGCGCCGCGCCGGCTCTCGATCGTCAGCCACGGCACGGTGTTCGCCGTGGCGCAGGCGATGAACGCCGTCCACGCCGCATCGATCTGCGACTGCAGGCCGGCGCGACCCAGGCCTTGCGGCGGCGGCGCGCTGCGCTTGTGCATCTGCGTGGGGGCGAAGAAGAGCTGCGGTCTCGGCCCCGGCAGGCCGGCGCCGGAGCCCAACGCGGTGTGATGGGTGCCGCCGACCGAGCAGCTGTACATGAGTTGTTCGCGCCAATGCCCGTGCACGGCGCGACGGAAGCCCACGTCGCCGGAAAAGTCGATGTACAGCGCGGGCTCGTTGGCCTGCAACGATGGCAGCGCGCCGTAGTCGATCACGTCGTCGAAGACGCCGAGGCCGGCCGCGAACGCATGCCGCGATGGCGACGTGGCACCGATGATGCAGGTCGGCGCCGGCCTGCGGTTCAGGCAGAACGCGGTGGCATAGGCCGTCTTGCTCGACGCGCTGGACAGCAGCATCGTGCCGGCGCCGAAGTCATCGGCTTGCTGCATGAAGTCGGCGATCAGCCAGGCCGTGGCGAACAGCGGCCTCAGCACGGCCACCTCGCCTTCGCTTTGCGCATCTGTCGGCGCCGTGCGCTGGTAGCGGTTGTAGACCGACGGCAGTTCGGCGCGATGGGCGCTGGCGTCGGCAAAACCATGCTCGCCGACCGCTGCCGGCTGGACGACGGCATGCGTGGCCATCGGCCAGTAGCCGTAGAACCGCTGGCCCACGGCGACGCCGTCGCAGGCCGAAGTTTCGACCACGGCAAAGCCCCACACGGGGATGCAGCCCCAACCCTCGGCAGCGGGGAAGAAGCGCCAGTAGTGCATCGTCTCGCCGAACACCGCATAGGTGATGTTGTTGGCGGTGAAAGCGAAGTGATCGATGCGCAGCCGCACCTGGCCGGGCGCCAGCGGCGCGTTCGCATTGAAGCTGTCGATGCGCGTTTGCGACAAGTCGCTGCGCTGAACGAGGAAGGTGTGGCCATGGCCCATGGCGTTGAACTCCGAAGCGAGGTGCAGCCCGCGCAGCGAGCGTAACTCGCCAAGCGGGCTGCAGGATCACAAGCGGCTCACGCCGGGCAGCAAGCCGACGAGCTGGCCATCGACGTACAACGCACCTTCGAGCGCGCCCGCTTCGGCGTGGAACTCCACTTGCGGCACCATGGCATCGGGCCGCTGCGCCGCCGCGGGGATCAGCCGATGGGCGATGCGCTCGAGACCGGCGCTGGCGCCGTAGAGAACTGCGGCGACGACGAGGCGCAACTCGCTCGGGCGCAGGGACAGGTAAGCATGGGGGCTCATGGAAAACTCCTGGCGGCGCTGTGGCCGCGGGTCATCGGTTCATCGGTGGTGGGGCGGCCGTTCCTTGACCGTCATGCGGTCCAGTTCGCGGCGCAACTCGCGCGTGCTCTTCTGCCGTTGCGCGCCGCCGGACGGGCCGTGCGCGCCGGCTTGGCGCACGCGGGCCGGACGGACGAGCGGGTTGCGCGGGGCGACGCGAGGCAAAGTGATCTTCATCGTCGAACTCCTGTTGAACTCGGTGGGTCGGTTGGGCGGGCGATAGAAAGCAAAAGGCCCGGGGCATTGCTGCACCGGGCCTTCGAGCCGAATCGCCGTGAACGCTAGGTCGTGGCAGCGATGGCGGCTGGCGCCCCGGGCAGGGCGAGGTTGTGGAACGCGGCGCCCATGCGCAGTCGGCGCTGGCGGCAGGCAGGGCGGGCGAGGGCGGTCATGCGTTCCTTCGGCTGGGGGGTGGATCGGGCGGCGTCACTGTGGAGGCGCAAGGGCCTTTATCAACAGCTTGCGCAGATGATAAACGAGTCATTATCTTGCGCAAGTGATTTTTCTCCCTAGAACAAGGAGAGAGTGTCAGCGTTTGTTCTTCGGCTTCAGCGGTGCGACGCTGGCCTGCGTCTTCAGCCACAGCGCATGGGCGTCTTCGTCGCGCTTGACGGCCCGTGCGCTCGGCTCGGGCTTGGCCGGCGTGCCCGGCATCAGCACCTCGCCTAGCAGGTCGAGCAAGCGCGTGCGCGCGCGCTGCGGGTGGCGGCGGTAGTAGGTCAGCACGAGGCCGACGATGAAGCGCTCGTCGTCGTCCTGCGGCAGCGGGCTGTCGTCGGCGGGCTCGGTTGCTGCTGCTGCCGCCTTGCCCGGCGCAGCGGCGGCCGTGCCGTCGTGCGCTTGGTCCATCCAGCCGTAGGGTTTGTGCGTCAACTGCTCGAACTGCCGCGCCAGGCGTTCGCCGATCTGCCGCGAGCGGCTCTTGATCTGGCTCCAGTAGCTGGGTTGGATCTGCAAGCGCTCGGCAAAGCGCCGCTCGAGGCCGCGCAGCGTCGCGGCATCTGGGTCTTTGACGGTGGCTCGAACGAATTCATCGAACAGCCGCAGGGCGTTGTCCAGGCGGATCTGCGCGACGTCGCGCACGGCAGCAGGCATGCCCGGATGATAAAGGCGGCTTGCCCGTTGCATGGTGGGCGCAGCGGCCTACGATGCGGCGCATGAAGCAGATCGGAAACTGGCCCGGGCTCGGTTTGGGCACGTGGCGAATGGGCGAAAACGAGCGCACGCGGCGCACCGAAGTGGCGGCCGTGCGCCTGGCGATCGACATCGGCTACCGCTTGATCGACAGCGCCGAGATGTACGGCGACGGCGGCGCGGAAGAAGTCGTCGGTACTGCGTTGACCGAGGCGCTGCGCGCCGGCGATTGCAAGCGCGAGGAGTTGACGATCGTCAGCAAGGTGCTGCCGAGCAACGCCAGCGCGCGCGGCGTGGTCGCGGCATGCGAGCGCAGCCGCCAGCGGCTGGGTGTGGAGACGATCGATCTGTACCTGCTGCACTGGCCGGGCTCGCACCCGCTGCGCGAGACGCTGCAAGGCTTCGAGCAGTTGCGCGCGCAAGGCGCGATCGCGCACTGGGGCGTCAGCAATTTCGACCTCGCGGCGATGAAAAAACTCGTCGCACTGCCCGGCGGCGAGCACTGCGCAGCCAATCAGGTGTATTACTCGCTGAGTCAACGCGGCATCGACTTCGACCTGAAGCCATGGCAGCAGCAGCGGGCGCTGCCGCTGATGGCCTACAGCCCGATCGATCAGAGCGCGCTGGCCGGCGACGCGCGTGTGGCAGCGCTGGCGGCGCCGCTGGGTTTGTCGGCAGCGCAGCTCGCGCTGGCCTGGACGCTGCGCGACGGCAACGTCATCGCCATTGCGAAAGCCGTGCGCGAGGCGCACCTGCGCGAGAACTTCGCCGCCGGCAGCATCACTCTCAGTGCGGCCACGCTCGCCGCGCTGGACTCGCTGTTCGCGCCGCCGCGCAAAGCGCAGCCGCTGGCGGTGACTTGAAGGAGCGGTGCATGAAGACCTGGATCACGCTCGTCCTCGCGCTGGCACTGTCGTTGCCAGCGCAGGCCGCCGAGCGCGCCATCGACAAGAGCATCGACATCCCAGCCACGCTCGACGAGGCCTGGGCCGCGTGGACCACGCGCGAGGGCATCGTCAGCTTCTTCGCGCCAGATGCCGTGATCGAGCCGCGCGTCGGCGGCGCGTTTCACATCCACATCGATCCCGGCGCACCCGCCGGCAGCAAAGGCGCCGACGACATGCGCGTCATGGCGCTGCAGCCCAAGCAGATGCTCAGCTTCGACTGGAATGCGCCGCCACCCCTGCCCGAGGCGCGCGCGCAGCGCACCTTCGTCGTCGTGCGCTTCGAGCGCTTGAGCGAAAAGCTGACCCGTGTCTGGCTGCACCACACCGGCTGGGGCAGCGGCGGCGAGTGGGACAAGTCCCACGCCTACTTCGACCACGCCTGGGGCGACGTGCTGGCCAATCTGAAGAAGCGCTTCGAGAGCGGGCCGCAGGACTGGGCGCCGTGGCTGGAGCAGTTGCGGCGCTATCGCGAATCGCAGCAGCGCAGCCATCCGCCAGCCGCGGCGGCAAGCGGCGCGACGGTCAAGTAACGTCGGCGGAGACTGCGCGCACGAGTTCGCGCAGCGCGGCGCTCGCGCCCGGGTGTGACAGCCCAGACCTGCAGCGCTTCGAGTCGCCAGCCGCCCAACAGCGGCACGAAGCGCCCGCTGTTCAGGTCGTCGCGGACCTCCTCGCGAGCCAGCGCTGCGAGGCCGAGCCCGGCCGCGCACAACTCGCGCATCGACTGCATGCTGTTGACGGCAATGCGTTGCGGCGCCGTTACTTCAATCGTCACGCCGGCGCGGTTGCGCAGTTCGATGCGCTGCTGCGAGCCGATCGGAGTCGGCGAGTGTGCCGATGCGGATCGCCAGATCGATGCGTGCTTCAACCAGGTCGATCACGTCGTCGCCGCAGTACAGGGACAGCGTCAGCCCCGGGTGGGCGGCCAGCATCGGCGCCAGCGCCGGGCCGACGAGCCGCGCGGAGCCCATTTTGGCGATGGTGCGCGAGGGCGGCACGGCCAGCGTCTGCAACGGCGTGCAGGCGCCGAGGGGGCGCACGCCGCGTCGCTCGCCGACTATGCCGACAACCGGTTCGGCGCGGCTGCGGCCGCACGCGACAAAGTAGCGTGACGGAAGTCGTTGCCGGCCCGCGCCGGACGCGCCGCGGACAACGCCGGCGGCTAACCTGCTCGGCGTGGGATTTCTCGACGAACTCAAGGAACAGACGCGCGCCTTGCAGACGGCCGAAGCCGTGGGGCCGGACGCCGAGACGCGGGCGCGCAACCGCCGCCTGGCCAACGGCGCCTGCCGCCTGGCGCACGACTATTGGAAAGAGCTCTGCGAGCAACTGAACCTGATCCGCTCGCCGTGCGCGGCGCGTTACGTCGTCGCCGGCCGTGAGCCGCTCGAAGGCCTGGTCTGCGGCAACTTC
>JANNJX010000150.1:0-8672 GCA_031396005.1 Burkholderiales bacterium | reverse complement strand
GCCTTGCGCAACCGCGCCGAGACCTGCCTGCTCGACGTGCGTTGCCACGATGGCAGCGCCCAAGAGCGTTTCGCCAAGTCGGCGCGCGAGTTGTCCAACTGCCCGAGTGGCGAACTAGGCGGCGCGCTCGGCTGGCTCACCGCGAACGACTGCGCGCCCGAGTTCGCTCGCGAGGTGTTCGGCCACATCGAGGTCGGCGTGCTGCCGCGCCTCGTGCACAGCCGCTTCGGCCTGCATGTGGTCGAGGTGCTGGCGCGTGAAGGCGGCGTGGCCCAGCCCTTCGAGGCAGTGCGCGGTGCCGTTGCGACGGTGCTGGGCCAGCAGACGTATGTGACCGCCCTGCGCCAGTTCCTGCAAGTGCTGGCTGGCCTCGCGATGGTCGAGGGCGTTGACCTGGAAGCGGCCAGCACGCCGCTGGTGCAGTAGGCCAGCCCGCAGCGCCGCCATGCCCGATGAACTGCTGCAACGGCTGCGCCGATTTCACGACGACTATTTCCCGGCCGTTCAGGATCGGTTCCAGACCCTGGTGCAGGACGGCCAGCACCCCAGCATCCTGTTCATCGGCTGCTCCGACTCGCGGCTGGTGCCGTACCTGCTCACCGGCACCGGCCCGGGCGAGGTCTTCATGGTGCGCAACGTCGGCGCGTTCGTGCCGCCGCACGACGGCGGCGTACCGGGCGGCCAGGCGCTGGCCGGCTTCCACGGCACGGCAGCAGCGATCGAGTTTGCGGTGCTGCGGCTCGGCGTCGACCGCATCATCGTCTGCGGCCACAGCCACTGTGGCGGCATCCGCGCCCTTTACGAAGAGCCCACGCCGCAGGCTATCAACCTCACGGCCTGGCTCGAGCTCGGCCGCGAAGCCGCGCTGCCGGTGCGGATGACGCCCGAGGCGCTGCGCCGCACCGAGCAGCGATCGGTGGTGCTGCAGCTCGAGCGCCTGATGGCCTATCCGATGGTGCGCGAACGCGTCGAGGCCGGGCGCCTGGTGCTGCACGGCTGGCACTACGTGATCGAAGACGGCGAAGTGCATGTCTTCGACGTCCGCAGCGGCAGCTTCGTGCCGGCGTCGCGCGCCGCGCACAGCGGCACCGGGCCGTTCGATGCGAGCCCGGTCGACGACGGCAGTCGCATCTTCAACGAGATCGATGCCGCGTTCGGGCCGGTGGGCTGCAATGACGTCGGCGCTGCCGACGCCCAGGTGACAGCGTCACGCTGAGTCATCGACACCCAGCACACGGATGGCCCCTCCCGTGACGATCGTCGAGCCTCCGCCACCCGCCGGCCCGCGCGCCAGCTTCGCACTCTGGCAGCTCGGGTTTCGGCCCTTTTTTCTGCTCGCCAGCGCGTTTGCGGCCTTGTCGATCGGCCTGTGGGCAGCGCAGTTCGCCGGCTGGCTGCACTATCCCTACCTTGCTGGGCCGCTGTGGCATGCGCATGAAATGCTGTTCGGCTTCACGCTGGCCGTGGTGGTGGGCTTCTTGTTCACCGCTGGACGCAACTGGTCGAATCGGCCCACGCCGAGCGGCCTGCCACTGGCGGCACTGGCGCTGCTGTGGGTGGCCGGCCGCGTGCTCGTGCTCACGCCATTCGGCTGGGCCGCGGCGATCGCCAACGCGGCCTTTCCGTTCGCGGCAGCGGCCGCTCTGGCCGTTCCGTTGTGGGCATCGCGCAATCGGCGCAACTACTTCTTCGTCGGCTTGCTCGTGCTGATGGGCCTGGCCAACGCGGGCGTTCATCTGTCGCAGCTCGGCATGCTGGAACTGCCTGCGTGGTTGAGCGTGCAGATCGCGCTCGACCTGGTGCTGTTCCTGATAACCGCGGTAGCGGGGCGCGTGATCCCGATGTTCACTAACGGCGGCATTCCGGGCGCGGGCGCGGCAAGCAACGCAATGCTCGAAAAGTGCGCCCTCGGCTCGGTGCTCGTGTTGCTGGCTGCGGATCTGCTGCGCTTGCAAGGCGGCGCGTTGGCGGCGGTCACCCTCTTTGGCGCGGGTGCCCACGGCTTGCGATGGGCGCTGTGGAAACCGTGGAAGACCCGGGCCGCGCCTCTGGTCTGGGTGTTGCACGCCGCCTATGCGTGGATTCCGTTGCACCTGGGCTTGCGGGCCGCCGTCGAGATGGGATGGATCGGCGGCTCTGCCGCAGCGCATGCGCTGACGGTCGGCGCCGTCGGCGGGCTCGTCATCGGCATGATGACTCGGATCGCGCGCGGGCACACCGCCCGACCGCTGCATGCCGACCGCTTCGACATCGCGTGCTACGCACTCGTGCTGAGCGCTGCCGTCGTGCGTGTCGGGGTGCCGCTGGCGGTGCCCGCCTGGTCGATGCACGCCGTGCTTTGCTCGGCGGCTCTGTGGTCGGCCGGCTTCGCGCTCTACGCGCTGCGCTACTGGCCCGTGCTGACCCGCCCTCGCCTGGATGGCGAGCCGGGCTGATCGCCTCGGTCGAGCTTGATCTGGCGCAAAGCCGTCACGCCTGCATGCGGCGACCCTCGCACCATGGACCGGACTTCGCCCTTCGATCATCTACTCCAGGCGGCAGCGGCCGAGCCCGAGCCGCAACGGCTGCTCTTCGTCTTCGCCACTGCGCAATTGCCTGACGACGCAACGCCCGTGCAACGCCAGCGCTTCGCGGCCGGCGACGGCGGCAATCTCGAGCCGTTGATGTGCGTGGACAAAGGGAGCGACGAATGTGCGAGCTTCGAGCAGCTCGTCGCCGAATCGAAAACAGCGGGGCCGCCGTGGGATGTGGTCTTTGCTGCCGGCCTGTCCGGCCGCAACGGCCAGGCGCCGAGTGCGCAGCAAGTAGAGCACGCGCTCGAGACGATGGTCGAGCGGGTGCGCGGCGGCACGGTCGGTAGCCTGCTCGCGCTCGATTCGTCAGGCCAAGCACTGGACTTCGTCTGACATGACGCATGCCACCCTCAGGATCATTCGCGGAGAACACGCGGCGCTTTCAGCCATGTTGCGTTCCATCGTGCTGCTGCTCGCGCAGCACCGCCGGCAAGGCACGCAACCCGATTTCGCAGTGCTGCGCGCAATGCTCTTCTACGTCGACGAATTTCCCGAGAAGCGGCACCACCGCAAGGAGTCCGAACTGCTGTTTCCCAAGCTGCGCGCGCGCACGCCGCTCTCGCGCGATCTGCTGGACCACCTGGACGAAGATCACGGACGCGGGGAACGGCGCATTCGCGACCTCGAACACGACTTGCTCGCGTTCGAGATGTTGGGCGAGCCCCGTCGCGAGGCGTTCGAGCAGGCTGCCGAACGTTATGTGAACTTTTACCATGCCCACATGAGGCTGGAAGAAGAGCAAGTCCTGCCGCTGGCCGAACGCGTTCTGACCGACGCCGATTGGGCCGAACTCGACGCGGCGTTCGGCGCCAACCGCGACCCGCTGATCGGGCACGCCCCCGAGGCCGACTACGCCGCCCTCTTCAGCCGAATCGTCGGCATGGTTCCCGCACCGGTCGGGTTGGGTAAGGCGCGCTGAGTCGATCGTTGGTGTTGGCCGGCATGCAGGCACCGGGCAGACGCGGGCCGACGAGGCAAAGCTGATACGCTGGCCGCCCGTCAACTCAGCCCTGCGCCTCGAGTGAACCCTGCTGCGCACATTGCCGTCCTCGACGACGAACTCGACATCACGCAGTTGCTGGCGAATTACCTGCGTGCCCAGGGCTATCGCGTGACACCGGTTCACAGCGGCCACTCGCTGATGGCCCTGATGCCCGTCGATCCACCGGCGCTCGTGCTGCTCGACCTGGGCCTGCCGGGTGAAGACGGCTTCGTCATTGCGCGCCAATTGCGCGAACACTGGCGCTGCGGCCTGGTCATCGTGACTGGCCGCGGAGATTCGGTCGACAAGGTGGTGGGCCTCGAGGTGGGCGCCGATGACTACGTGACCAAGCCGTTCGACCTGCGCGAGCTGCTCGCGCGCATCAAGGCGGTGCTGCGCCGGGTGTCGCCTGCGAATGTGCCCAACGACATGGCCGGCGATTTGCCAGCGCAAGCCCCCATCGCGCACGCAAGGTCAACGGGCAGATGGCGCTTTGCAGGCTGGCAGCTCGACACCGCGGCGCGCTGCCTGACCGACCCGCAGGGCGTCGAAGTGGTCTTGACCAGCAGCGAGTTCGATCTGTTGCGGGCCTTCGCCCAGCACGCCGGTCGTGTCCTGTCGCGCGACTTTCTGCTCGAGCACACGCGCGGTCGCGAGGCCGGCCCGTTCGACCGCACGATCGACGTGCAGGTGGGCCGGCTGCGCAAGAAGCTGGAGCCGGACACACAGGCGCCGCAGCTCATCAAATCCGTTCGCGGTGCCGGCTACATCCTGGTGCCGCCGGTCGAGGCGGCTTGAATGCCGCCAGTGCACCACTCACGACTGCCGCCGGCGAGCGACGAGGACGGTGTTTTTCGCACGCTCTTCGTGGCCTATCCCGATGCATTGGTCGTGGCTGACGCGCGGGGCGCCATCGTGCTCGCCAATCCGGCCGCGGCCGCGTTGCTCGGCTACAGCGTCGACGAGCTGGTCACCCTGAACGTCGACGCGCTGGTACCCGACGCCATCCGCCCCCGGCACGCCGACTACCGCGCCGCCTACGCCCACAACCCGAGGCCGCGCCCGATGGGCACCGAGATGGAATTGGTGGCCAGGCGCCGCGACGGCTCGGTGGTAAAGGTCGAGATTTCGCTCAGCCCCTTGCAAGACCACGGCCTGCCGCTGGTCGTGGCGGCCATTCGCGGCATCGGCGACTACCCGCGCGTGAAGCAGGCCCTGCGACGCGCACGCTACGGCGAACACCTGGCCCAGCTCGGCCGACTGGCGGTGGACTCGCGCGACCCGCAGGTGCTGCTCGACGAAGTGCCCGCGATTGCGGCTCGGGCGCTGCAGGTCGATCTGGCCATGGTCTTCCTGCTCGAAGCCGACCGCCTGCACTTTCGTGTGGCCAGCGCGGTCGGTGCGCTGCAAAGCGAGGCCTTGGGCAGCCTGGTCGTGAACCGGCCGGAGACGCCGCAAGGCTTCGTGCTGGCCGAGGGGCAGCCGGTGGTCGTCGACGACTACCGCAACGAGCATCGCTTCGAGGTTCCGCCGGCCTACCTGGAGGCCGGCCTGGCCAGCGGCTTGGCCGTGCCGCTGACGGACCGGGGCAAGGTCATCGGCGCCCTCACGGTGCGCTCACGCGAAGCCAAGCGCTTCGGCGAAGACGAGCTGCGTTTTCTGCAGTCGTTGTCGAACCTGTTGTCCACCAGCCTGCAACGCGCCCAGTCGGAAGAGGCGCTCAACCACGCACAGCGTCTGGAAAGCGTCGGCCAGTTGACGGGCGGGATCGCACACGACTTCAACAACCTGCTGACCGTCATCCAGGGCAACCTGCAGGTGCTCGAAGAGCTGCCCGCGCTGGCCGGCCATGCCTGGGGCCAGCATCTCGTCGACGCGGCGACGCGGGCGACCAAACGCGGCGCGGAGCTCACCGGCAAGCTGCTCGCTTTCTCACGTCGCCAGGTGCTGCAACCGAACCCGGTGGATGTGGGTCGGTTGCTGCATTCGCTGGCCGACATGTTGAGACGCACGCTCGACCAGCGCATCCGCATCGAGCTCGATGTGCCGCCGGCCTGCCCGCCGGTGCTGGCCGACCCGGGGCAGCTCGAGTCGGCCCTGTTGAACATCGCGATCAATGCCCGCGATGCGATGCCCGATGGTGGCAGCTTGCGTTTTCGGGCCGAAGCTTGCGCCGCGTTACCGCACGGTATTCGCGACGAACCCGACGCGTCGAGCGCGCTCGACGAGGGCTTCGTTGCGATCTCGATCACCGACACCGGTGGCGGCATGCCCGACGAGGTGAAGGAACGCGCCTTCGAGCCGTTCTTCACGACCAAGGAAGCCGGCCGCGGCACCGGCCTCGGCTTGAGCACGGTGTACGGCTTCGTCAAGCAATCCAAAGGCGCGGTCGCCATCGACAGCATGGCCGGCGTCGGCACCACCCTCACGCTCTACATCCCACGGCCCGGCACCGCCGACGCACCGGCCAACGACGATGCCCGCGCCAGCCAGGAGGTGCCGAAGGGCCTCTCGGTGTTGCTGGTTGAAGACGAGCCCGAAGTGCGCGCCGTGGTGCGCACCTTTCTCGACACGCTGGGTTGTACGGTTACCGTGGCTTCGAGCGGCGAGCAGGCCCTGCTGGCCCTCGGGTCCGACGCTGGCTTCGACCTGCTGTTGACCGACATCGCCCTGGGCGCCGGCATGCGCGGCACCCGGCTCGCGGCGTTGGCGCAAGAGCGCATCCCGGCAATGGCGGTGCTGCTGATGTCGGGCTTCTCGACGGAGCTGCTCGAAGCCGACCGTGACTCGCCGCCGACCTGGGACCTGCTGCGCAAGCCCTGCTCGCGCGACGAACTCGCGCGCGCCATTGCAGGGGTCATCGGGGTCGTCGGACCGCGATGACCCGCCATCGGGCCGAGCCCGTTACTGCAGTGTCGGCACCGGTGCCAGACAACGATCGACAAACGACGAGAGGGCGTTCACATCCGGGATGCTGACATCGCGCCGGCCCTTCTCGCTGAAGGCGATCACCTTGTCGCGAGCCAGTTTCGACAGCGCCCGGCTGACGGTTTCGAGTGTCATGCCGAGGTAGTTGCCGATCTCGGCGCGCGTCAGGCGCAGCGTGAACTGGTCGGTGCGCAGACCGCAGTGGGCGAGCGACTCGGCCCAGTAGCGCAGGAAATCGGCCACCCGCGCATCGGCCGGCAAGGTGCAAACCGACATCAGCGAGTCGCGCTCGGGAGCGATTTCACGGCTCATGGCTTCGTGGAGCACCGTCAGCAGGCCAGCCTGGTCGGCACAGGCGCCGATCAACGCGGCGTACGGAATGGCCCAGACTTCCCCGGTGTCCATTGCGATCGCGTCGCAGGCATAGTGGCCGCGGGCGATGCCGTCGAAGCCGAGCCAGTCGCCACGAAACTTGAAGCCGACCACCTGCTCTCGCCCGTCGGCCGACTGGTTGACGATCTTGAAGAAGCCCGAGTTCAGGATGTAGAGGCACCCGAAGGGCTCACCGCCCCGATGAACCACGTCGCCAGCATGGACCACGCGCCGTGGCGGCGCTAGCGTGTAGTTCAGCAGCCCGAGCGTGTCGGTGGTGTTCAGCATGCAGTTCTCCTGAGTGTTCGGCTTGCGTCGCCGCGGCATTGAATGCTAGGAAGCGACGGACACCACCCGGCCAATGGCGTGTGTCGCTCGGTGACGTTGCGTGAACGGTTCGTATCCGGCAGGTATCGGCAGCGGCAGAAGCGCGCCGGGTTGACCCAGGTCAACGCAGCGACGGATCGCGTGCCTAGACTGGGTTCACCGTGCAAGCGTCGACGTGCGTCGCACGACCCATCCATGCACCCCACCCTGAGCCACCACGGCGTTCTGGCCTTCGACCCCATCGCGCCAAGCGACGCGGCCATCGTGCTCGAGCACGCCCGCGCCCTTTTGCTCGCTGCCCAAACCGGCGACTCGCGAGCCTTGTTGCGAGGCCGGAAATTCGGCTTGATGTGCGAGGCGGATCAAAGCGGCGACGCGGCACTGTTCCGCCGCGCGGCGGTGGAGTTGGGCGCGCATGTCGCGCACATCCGGCCGAGCCTGACCGGTCTGAGCACCCTGCTCGACGTCCAACACACCGCGCGCATGCTGGGCCGGCTGTACGACGCGGTGGAATGCCAGGGCATGGCAGGCGAGTTGGTGCACCAGATGGGCATCGACGCTGGCGTGCCGATCTACGACGGCATCGCATCGCCGTTGCACCCAACCGCCAAGCTCGCCGAGTTGCTCGGCGGTGACGAGTCGCCGCTCGGCAAGCGCCGCTTCGTGCTACAGGCCGTGCTGCTCAGCACGGTCGCGTGAACGCGGCAGCGGCGCGCGTACCGACATGGAATTCAGGGACTGCTACAAGGCGTTCGGCGTCGAGCGCACCGCCAGCGACGACGAACTCAAGAAGGGCTTTTCGCCGCCTCGCACGCAAGCACCACCGCGACATCAACAAGGCACCCGACGCGCAGTCGCGCATGCAGGAGCCCAACGAAGCCAGCAAAGCGCTGCGCGACAAGGAGAAGCGCGCCGCCTACGCGTAGTAGCCGCTGGTGGACATCTTGCCGTCGATGCCGGCGAACCAGGCCGTAGCCTTTGCCAGGATGTCTCGTTCCTGTTCGAGCTGGCGCACCCGTCGTCGCAATCGGCCGAGCTCTTCGCGTTCAGCCGTGGTCAACACATCCTTGCCGCGCGCGGGCTTGCCAGCATCGGCCGCTGCGCGCGCCACCCACGCGGTGGTGCTCTGCGCGCTGACGCCGAACTCACGCGACAGCTCAGCCGGCGTGCGCCCGGCCATGTGCAGCTCGACGATCTGCTGCTTGACTGCTTACGCGTAGGGCGGCTTGGTCTTGGACATCTCTGACTCCTTCCCGAAGTCGCGCCGCAAATGCCAAGGGCCAGCGGCTGCTCGCGCGAAGTGCCTGCGGAAGATTGGTAGGCCCTGAAGGATTCGAACACAGCTCTGCGTGTTGATTTCCACGCATTCCTGACCCGGCATTTCCATTGAATTCTGATCCACCCGTATTTCAGTTTTGAGGGTTCACGGTGTGGATAACTTCTTGGCCTTGGCCTCCTTTTTGGTCGTGCTCGCTTGCGTGGAGCTGTGC
>JANNJX010000101.1:0-10233 GCA_031396005.1 Burkholderiales bacterium | reverse complement strand
GGTGACCACGCTTCCGGTGCGCGCGCGCGGTCCAGACGCACTCAAACTGAGTGTTGCTGACGGCGCGGTGGAGTTCAGCAATGTTCCGTCGCGTGGGTTCGTGCTGATATTCACGCCCGATGGTACGCTCGTCTGCGCCTTGCCAACAGGCAATGGTACGACGCTGCGTTGGGATCTGCTGGCGGCTCCAGGGAAGCCACTGGACGGAGGGCTGTATCGGGCGCAGGTGCAGGGGCGCGACAGCTCAGGGCGTCAAGTCGCGCCGCAGCCGCTGTTTTTCGGCGTGGTGCGTCGGCGACCCGTGGCCAAGGGGTAAGCCGGACACTGAGGGGCGCAGTGTCCCGGCTGCGCTGCGACGCAAGGGACATGCGCGGCACTAACGTGTTTCTCTCACCGTCAAAGGGCCAGCCGGCCAGCGAGCCGGGCGGCCGGCTCGGCGATCGACTGGACGCGCGGCACCCTCACCACATTCTGATCGCGATACGAGAGCATGGGGATAAACCCGGCGTCGAGCAGAGCGATTGCGTCGTCCTCGCCCATCAACACCTCGGCACACGGCTTTGTCACGGTCTCGCCGCCGCGCCGCACCAGGTGAAGCGGCAGCCCATCGATTTGGGATGGGCGGTCGACCGAAAGGCCCGCACCTCGTTGGCTGAATCCCTGTGCGAGTAACGTGGCGCAGAACACCGCCGGATTTCCCCACAGGTACGATCCGTGCGCGTCGAGGTTCTGGAGCTCCTCGAAAGGGAATCGCTCGATGGCTTCAGTGTCTTTTCCGTATGGCAGGCGAAGGAGCACGCGCGGCAGCGAGAGACCCAAATAACGAGCTGCCGGGCTCGCCCGCAGCCGACGCCATTGCGCTGCCGCCTCCGCGGTCAGTGATCCCGTTGCGAGGTCCAACTGTCCTTCGGCGAGCCATGGCGCGTGGAGCGCGGCCCCCACAGCCGCCAGCCGCTCCAATACCGCGATGTCGCGTGCATCCCCACCGAACGATTGATGCGCGACCAGCACACCCCATCCCCCTTGCTCAGGTCGGGCCTGCTCGTTGAGCCGCCGGTACAAACTGGTTTCGTGTGCCGTGGCGGCGCCAAGAAGATCTGCGACCATAGCATCGCGCGTCACATCAATTAGGTGGATCTGCAACCGCTCGTCGGTATCCACCTGGCGCACCAGCCTGAAGACGCCACGCCAAAGCGACTCCAGCGACTGGAACGTTGGGTGATGCAGTAACGCGCGCATCACCGCTCCGATGGTCGCATCCAACTCCGTGACCAGCTCCCCTTGTCGGGGATCGACCCGCGATTCCAGGTGGGGCGCCATGGCGCGCTGGATAAACTCGTACAGGTCGCTGCTGGCGGTCGCCGTGCCCGCTGTCGGCGGTGCGTCCACTCCAAGAATGTCATCGAGCACGCTCCCCGTCGGCAGCGTGACCGGCCTGGCGCGTGTCGGCGGCGGCGCCGATAGCTCGGCCGCTGCGCGCTTGAACGACGATGGATCGGTGAGCCGCGAACGCAGCTCTCTCAGTTGCGCGAATTGTGGAGCGCGATCGAACACGCGGTCCGGGTGAAAGTCGTCGAGTTCGCGGATCTGGACTTGAGCGGCAACGCCGCGTCCCAGCTCGATGTGTAACGTCGGCGCGATCGACGCCAGGACCTGGTCGAAATCATCGCGGTCCACCCGCCAAGCCACCGATGCGCCAGGCCTTACTGCGGTCGATCCTGACCGTCCACTGAAATCCCCGCAGATCGCCAATCGAAAAACCGCGTCGGCCTCGCTGCCCGATTCCTCACCTGGGCGCGGTTCACGTCCCGCTGTGACGTCGAGGTTGACCTGAAAGGATGAGTGATCCTCTTGCATGGATTAGTCTCGGGGCCCTGGGTGAGGGTCATGCAGTAACGGCGGCGGTCGCTTACTTTCGCGGCCGCTTGACGCGTTCGAGCACCATTGTGATGAGTTCGATGCCCAGTTCGATCGCTTCCTGCAGGCCGCCGGAAGGGATGGTCGAGGTGCGACGAGGATCATTCATCACTCCCTGCACCTGACCATGGACGGTCTTGAGCTCTTCCTGCAGTTCCGTGAGCTCCCGTTCAACGAGCGGCAGTGTTCCGCGGAGATTGCCCAAGTGCCCATGTGAAGACGTGCTGCCGGATCGATGCGTCTGCGCGGAGAGCTGGGGAAGCTGCGCTGCCATCTCCTTGAGTCGCCGCTCTTCATAGCCACGTGCAAGCAACGTCGACGCGGACTGCCCAAAATGCAGAAGGCTAGAACAACTCGACCCACAGACTCGCTGGGCCGCGCAGTTGGATTGATCGGACTCGTGCCTCTTCGCCTGCAGGCGAGATCGGCAAGATCCGTTTGGCCCGGGCAAGTAGCGCCTCAAGAGCTGCCGTAGCCTCGCGCTTGGCGAGTTCCGCGCCGAGGCAGTAGTGCGGGCCCAGCCCAAACGCCAGATGCGGCGCGCTACCGCGGTCTAGGTCAAATCGGTCTGGCTCGTGAAAGCGATGCTCGTCACGGTTGGCTGACCCAAGCAGCAATATCACCAGTGATCCCTGCGGGATCTTAGTGTCGGCAAGCGTCACATCGACGCTCGCTAGTCGGAACAGGAATTGCACAGGACTGTCGAATCGCAGCGTCTCTTCAACCAGGTCAGCAACCCGGAAGGGCGCTGCGAGCATCGTAGAGAGTTCGCGCGGGTGCTGCAGGAGCGCGAGCACCGCATTGCCGATGAGGTTCGTCGCCGTCTCGCTTCCTGCGATCAGCAAGAGCTTGCCGACACTCAATGCTTCGTGAGGCGAAAGTCCCGTCTCGCCAGGGATGCCGGCCAGCAAGGCGCCAAGCAGATCATCGCCCTGCACCCGACAGCGTTGCTTCATCTCGGCCTCGAAGAACGCTTCGAATTCGCTAATGCTCGGGTCGACTGCGTTTCCTCCGTTCTCACTCAGGCCGCTCGCTGCGGCGACCACGGCATCGGCCCAGCGTTTGAAATCGAGGTAACCGCTGGGCGGAATGCCGAGAAGCCATGCAATGCATCGCACCGGCAATGGCGCAGCGAGGTCGGCGACGACATCGCCACCGCCTTTGGCCAGCAAGTCATCGACGTGAGCTTGTGCTGCCGCGTTGGCGAATCGATCGAGCTCAGCGGTCAAGCGCGCCAAAAGGGCACCCGACACAATCGCGCGGGGACGCGTATGTTGCGGTGGGTCGGCACCGAGGAGCACCGGGTCGGCCCGGGCCATCACCCGCGACGAGAACAGGTCGGGACGCTTGAGGGCGAAAGCGACATCCTCGTAGCGAGAAACGGCCCAGGCCCTCGGGCGTTCCAGCTGGCACACCGGGGCCCGGCGCCGAAGCTCCGCGTACAAAGGGTACGGGTTGAGCCGCAGCTCGGGATGAAAGAGGTCGATCGGGTCTGTTTTCAACACCGTCGCATGTAGGCCGCTTGGTTGACGTTGAGTTCAGTACCCCGGCTGATCGTCGGGCCCGAATTCCAGCTACCGCCCGATTCCACCTTCACAAATACGCGACCGGTGGCACTTTCCCAGACCACGAACGTGCCAGCACGCAGCCCTCCGCCGATGTCAGAAGTTTCCGAACAGAACGCATCGATGGTGGCCGCCGCCGGAACAAAGGTGCCGTGGCCGACATATAAGTGATTCTCCATCGCCCACGAATCGATCTCGAGCCCGCCGCAGGAGTGGATCAACTCGTGGAACAGGGTGACATCGGTGTCGACTTGCGTGCCCGTGGGCGGCAAAGCCAAGTCGCACATGTTGATCGAGTTTCCGCCTAGTGGTGCCCTTCCAAAGACACCGTCGCATCCGGACCCGCGACAGTCGATCTCCACACTACTTACCGTCTTGCCAGTCAGGCAGCCGCTGAGATCTGCGGCTCGCCCACCAGCAGCCGCCATCGGGCCGAGCGCACTCGAGTTCATGAAATTGAAGGCGGTCGTGATCGCGTTGCGCTCAGCGAGGACGCAGTTCGGCACCTCGGTGCCGCCCCCGTTCCACGATCCACCTTCCGTATGGGTCTTGAAGGCCATGGTGTCCTCCCGTTCCGCTCAGGCGAATTGCCACAGGACCATGACACCCGTGGACAGCGGCAGGACCGCCCCTTCGGCCGGAGCCCGAACGACATACTGGCCGAGCATCGCAGCCTTCGCATACAGCTTGGCGTCGGCAAACTTGAAGTCTATTTCCCAGGCGACCTTCACCCCTTTGGCGACTTCCTGCTCTGACTTCATGCGCATCCCCTCCTTTGTGACTTCAATGTCGGACTCCCCTTTCAGCTCGACCGGGTCGCGCCCGCGTTCGGCCAGCGACAGTAGCCACTGAGATTTCTTGCCGCCATCGCCGACAAGCAATTCAATGGTGCCGACGCGCCCATTCGCATCGATGACCTTGCCGCTCCAGCGCGGGCGGGTCTCGGTTTGTGGGGTGGTGGCGTCTTTCGAAGCTTGGTTCATCGTCTTCTCTCCTGGTTGTGTTCAAGGGACTCATGCGAGGCGAGTTCGGCGACCATCGCGTCGAATGTGCTGCGGCCGTCGCCTCGTCGACCGGAAGCGAGCACCGTCGCTTCGACCCCTTCGCGGCGCAAGGTACTAGTGATCGGCTCGACCAACACCGGATGCGGGCCGATCTCAACAAAGGTGCGTATCCCGTCGTGTGCCAGCGCGCGGATCATTTTCGTGAACCGCGAGGGCTCGCTCATGATTCGCCACCAGTGGGCGGCGCCGAGCGCCTCGCCACGCTCGATGCCACCCACCGCGGAAGAGTAGAAGGGAAAGATGCCCGGTTGCGCCCGCAACTCGCCCAGGCTGGCCCGGAACTCGGTTTCGAGACCCGCAACTTGGCGGGTGTGAAAGGCAAAGCGCACAGGCACCACACCCACGCGGACGCCTCGCTCCAGCAGTCTGTCGGTAGCGGCGTCGACGGCTTGAGCAGCGCCGGCCAACACGGTCGTGCTCGGGCTCAGTTCGCATGCGACCGAGACCTCACTGCCGCTGCCGGAAAGCGCCTCTGCCACCTGCTCGGTGGATAGTTCGACATAGGCCATCTTGCCGGGCCGCAGTTCGCGCTCCGTAAGCGCTGCTTGGCAGCACACGACGGCCATCGCGTCCCTGAGGTCGAGCGCCCCAGCGACATTGGCCGCCGCAACCTCCCCCATGCTGAGACCTGCCACGGCAACGGGCTCTAACCCCCTGGAGCGCATCAAGCAAGCGAGCGCAATCTGCACAGCCGTGAGAGCGGGTTGAACACAGCGGTCGTCGTTGTGAACACGCGCCTGACCATCTTCGCGGCGCAGCTCGGTGGTGAGGCTCCAGCCCAGACGCGGACTGATCTCGGCTTCGCAGCGGCCAATGGCCTCGGCAAACACGGGTTCCTCGGCGAGCATCACGCGCGCCATGCCTGGCCATTGCCCCCCTTGCGACGAGAACACCCAGACTGCCGGTCTCATGCGGCTTCCCCCGTCGGACCGAGCCACGAGGTGGTGACCGCCAGGAGCACGGCGGCCGAAGTCACCGCGGGAACACGCTCATGCCACTCGTCGGCGAGCCGCCTGCCGAACTGCACGATGCGGCCCGCGATAGGAAGCACGCCCTGGCGCAGGCTACGCGTGTTCAACCGGTTCGGATGACCTGTTCGAAGATCATCCTCCAGATCGATCGCGTCATCGACCCAGCCGAAGAACATGCCAAGGCGATACAGCCAATGGATGTGCCAGCGCAGCCGCGCTTGGTCGACGGTTCCAAGGACCAACCAAGCCGTCGCGCCCATCACGACAAAGGGCAGCCCGCATTTGCGACGCAAGACCGCGCTGCGGACGCCGGTAACGATATCCGAGTGCGTTGCCCTTTCGGCTTCGTACATCGCCAAGATCGCCCGCACAATCAACTGGCGAATCGCACTGCCTTGGGCCAGGTGCGGCAAACGATCGAGGCACTCGAAGTACTGTACTGTCAAGGTGATCAGCAGCCTTCGCTGCGGATCGGTCGTGAAGCCATCATCGCCTGAGCGGTCCGGCCAAGCGCCCGCCGCCGCGGCATCGAGTGCGGCACGAGGCAGGACATCGCCGGACGCGCCACCGACGTCAAGGATCTGGTCATACAGCGCCACGATGAGGTTAGCCAGTGCACCGAGCCGCGCGACGGCCGCCGCGGATTCGCTGTCGAGGCCGACCGGCTCGGCCGCAAACCACGTAAGTCCCCAGCCAAAGCCAAGTATGCGATCGACGTCTGCAGAAGCATATGGGCGCTCCAGCGTGCGATTCAGGTCATGCCACGCACCGTCCCAGAGCACGGCGCCAAGGCGTGCGCGCTCTGTCTCGCCTCGCGCGAAGAGTTCAGAGCACGTTCGTCGATATGCGTCGTGCTCGGCCAACAGACCCGCATCCCGCAAGTCCAGGAACAGCTGCCGGCGCAGCGAAGCACATGCGGCCGACAGGGCTGTCGCCTCATCGCTTGGCCGGATCTGCCGATCCAGCGCGATTTGCAGCTGCGTCACGACGAGTTTCCGGAGTAGACCGCGGCGGCGCATTGCTGCAGGCGACTGTGGCGAAGAAGCGCAATGAGCACAGTCGCGGTTGTGAAAATCGCGGCCTTGTCTACGTTGAGGCTTCCGCCGCCACGTCCATTGACAGCCCACGATCCATAGGTTTGCGGGTCGCTCACGCCGGGCGGTGGAATTCGCAGCCAGGCTGAACCGTCCCAGGCGCCGTCGGTTCGCTGCGTGGAAGTCAGCCGCAAGACGAAGTCGTCGAGCCTGCGCCTCGCCGTCCGATCTTGCGGTGCCAAGGCCAGGATGTCCGCGCAGCAGGCCGCCGCAAAAGCCGAGTCGAAGCGCCGATTGCTGGCCCACTCCACGGCCCTTTCCACGCGGCGTGCATCGTCCGGGCTGTCTGTTCGGGAAAGAGCACTGGCGGCAAACGACGTCGCGTAGGCGGGCTCCGACCACCAGTATGCGAGCCACGAGCCATCGTGCTCCTGGGTACCTCTCAAATGGTCCATGGCGCCGCCGATGCCCGGAAGCTCGGGTGTCGTCGCCGCGAGCGCAGTCACGCAGGGATGCGCTCCGCACCAACCCGCGAAAGAGATGTCAGGCTGCGACTCAGTGAAGCGCCGGATTGGACCAACGTCCGCAAAGGTTGTGAACGCGCCGCCGGCAAGCTGGTGTCGGGCGATGAAATTCGCGGCACTCCGCGCACGACGCGACTCACCTTCGCCGATAGCATTCGCGAGGCGCAAACCCCAGAGTGTCGAGTCGGCATCTGCCGGGACGAGCGAATTGAAGCCCCAGCCGTCGGCTTCAGACCTGCGTTTGAGAAGGAAGTCCCACGCTGAATGTGCGGCTTTGATCGCACGGACATCACCGAATTCGGCCAATGCACAACCGACATAGGCCGTGACCCATTCGTCGCTCGCTCCGGCCAGCGTGTCGAAGTCGGCGAATGCACCGCGGACCTGGGACCTCAGCAGGTAGTCCAGTCCACGACTTTTGGCGGAATCGCGAATACCAAGCATCGCACACCTCGAATGTCGCCCGGTAAGTCAGTCACATACTGGCTGGCTCCACGTCCTTGGTCCAACAAGACAGACGATCGGCACAACGACTATCGTGCAGCGTTCAGGCCCGTTCGCATGCAGCTCATCGGCCGGATGAACGCGGTTTGCGCTCACCCAACAGCGACTGAACACTACTGGGTCGAATGTGCGTTCGATACCCTGCAAACTTGGGGGACGGGATCAAACGTGCCGCTAAGAGGAGGCGGATGGCGTGGGAAATCGCCGACCTCGAGTATCGACCGATGGCTTTGGGAGTGAGGCCTCGTAGGCCCGACTGTCGCCGCGGCTTCGGCGAACGTCCGCTCTGCCAAATGGCGACCGGCTGCTCAGGGTCGCGAAGAGCCGATCACCTTGGCGGGGAGGAGTCGTTCGGCCCCTCGTCTGGCCCATCGAGGTTGAGTGACCGCTGCCGAAGGTGCAGCGGTCGGTCGCCTCGCAGGACGATGAATGGCAGGTTCCCGCGGCGGCTGTCATTGGGCCGCAAAACCTGACCGGCTGCAGTCAGTCTGTTCCTCCGCTTCACTTCGCAGGATCGGACGGCAGGTTGTGGCTGAAACTACTGTAGATCGTACCGTTTGCAGCGCCGCCCGGCGATCCATCAACAGACGCGAGCGCACCGATACTTCTTCACGCTAGTCCGCCAACGCCGCACTGAGCAGTACCAGACCTACGCTCGCAAATCCTCGAGCGTCTTGCCATCAGCCAGGGCTTGCTTGAGCCAGTTCGGCCGCGGGCCGCGGCCACTCCAGCTGTTACCTGTACGGTCCTTGTATTTGGCAGGCCCAGGCTTCTTCGCACCCTTCGATGCGGTCTTCTTGGTGGCAGTCTTGTTTGACCCCTTCTTCGCTGTGGCGTCTGTCGTGCCGCCGCCAACCGCAAAGTCTGCGAGCTTCTTGCCAGCATCCAGCGCGTCTCTCACCCACTGGGGGTACGGGCCACGGCCAATCCATGTGTTTCCCATGCCGTCCGAGAACCTTGGTGCGGCAGCAACGGCCTTCTCTTGATTGGACTTCGCCTTCACTGGTGTGGCGCTGTAGAGGTCTCGCGACGCGATGCCGTAAATCTTGATGGCCTCTTTGATTCTGGCGATGACGCCAACCTTCTCTGCCCCGCGCAGCTTTGCCGCCTTCACCTCGAGTGCCGCAATCTGCTTCTGGACCTGAGCGAGAGTCTGATTAGCCATTCCGTGAGTCTCCATGGGTTACTCGACCTGGAGTCTAAGTGCTCGCGTGCGGCGCTGCGTCGCAGCCGGGATGCTAGACGCGTTCGTACCGCGCGACGGCCAGAGCGCGTTCGACCTGCCTGTTCCCGGTGGCCGGACGGGCGCGCAGCGAGGCGCATGCGAGCGACCAGCGCAGGGCTGGCTGGTGCCGGCGAACCCGCTGCCGGCTCTTTGCCGAACGCACCCGCGCCGATGCAGCCTGGCGACTTTGGGGCTCGACGCCAGCCACAACTCCACAACCCCACATCACGATGCCGCTGACGCTGGCCGCGTTGCTGCATCGCATCGCTGCGAACCGCGCGCGTCCTAGAGTCGCCGCTCTTGGGAAAACCCTGAAATTGAGGTGCTCTCTCTACGCTTCGTGGGCACAGTTGCATCAACCCTGATCGATGACCCAGATCAGAACTTCACAGTCAACCCTCGGAGCATCCATGACCACGAAGAACCTTTCCACCGTCGCCAACGAAGTCATCGCCGACTACGGTGTCATCAACATGAACGTCATCAACGCGTACCGATTCGGCGGCGAGCGCATGATCGGTTTCGTCGACCAGCGCTTTGCCGATGTGGTGAACCGCGGCACGGCGTTGTCCTCGGAACTGCGCACGAACGTGATCGATTCACAGCAGCGAGTCAGCGGCGTCTTCGTCAAGGGCCTGCAGATCGGCAGCGACCGTGCGCAAAGCGCTGTCGGCGTGGCCGTTGACCTGGCCTCCAAGGGCGTGAATATCGTAGCGACGAGTGCTGATCGCCTCGACCGCCGCACAAACCTGAATGCGCTGGACAAGCTGAATCGCGCGGTCATGCCGGTGGCGAATGTCGTCGTCCAGGTGGTCGAGCGCATCGAACAGGGCAGCGGCAAGCTGGTGCAGCGCGTGTCGGGCAAGGACATGCCGGCCAACGCCATCGCCACGCGTTCGCTGGATGGCAGCACGCGCAAGGCCGCGGCCGTGCGCAAGCAGGTCACGAAGGCCGTGACAAAAGCTCAGCGCACCGCGACCAAGCGGGTGAGCAAGGCCGTGGCCACGACTGCCACGAAGACCTCGAACGCCGCCCGTCGTGTGGCGCGCAAGGCTTCGTCGGTGGCCGCAACAGCCTGACACTCCGTCACGGCAGGCGAGCCGGCCGATCCGGCTTCCTGATCGACAACTGAAAAGGCGCGCGTTCTACGCGCGCCTTTTTTCCTTTCTTCGCGTCTTGCACGGCGTTCGCATGAGCGTCACCGAACACGCACTCACCCGCCGCGCCGGGCGCCGAGGCGCTGCAGGATGTCGGGCGGCATGAAGTTGTTCTCGCTCGTCTTGTCGGCCTCGACGAGCTCGACGATGCGCTGCACCACGTCGGCCGGGTCGAGTTGGCCGGTCTTGACCCTGCTGCCGACTGTCTGGAACATCGCCTTGGCCGGGGCATTGAGCGAGGCCTCGCCGAACCATTCCCACATCGAGTCGAC
>JANNJX010000087.1:0-3379 GCA_031396005.1 Burkholderiales bacterium | reverse complement strand
TCGTGCTCGGCGGTTTTCAGCCATGCGCCCCAGCCGCCGGGGCCCGGGTTGCCTTTGCAGGCACCGTCGGTGTAGATCGTGATCGTCATGAATCCTTCTTCGGCTGCCTTCTGCTCTGGATGTTCGTCACCACCGCCGGTGCCGCCACGGCTTTCGTGCGCTCACGCCTGGCCAGGCCAACCAGGCGCATGCCGCGCACGCGCTTGACGGCCACCACCATGTAGACCGCGCCGAAGACCGGCCACCAGCGGTCGCCGATGCGGTCCATCCAGGCAAAGCGGTCGAGCCAGCGCTGCGCGCCGAGCGCCGGGCGGTAGGCGCCGAAGCGCCCGCCTTCGACTTCGAAGCTGAGCAGACGCAGCCAGTCGCGCAGGCGCCAGTAGCCGATGAACTCGCCCGGCCGCGGCAGGAACGACGGCGCACTCGCCCCGGCCAGACGCCGCATGCGGCCCACGCGCTGGCGCAGGCCCCACAGGCTGGCGGCGTTGAAGCCGAGGATGACGACGCGCCCTTCGGGCATCAGCACACGTTCGACTTCGGCCAGCGTGCGGTGCGGGTCGCGCGCCAGCTCCAGCGTGTGCGGCAGCACGACCAGGTCCAGGCTGCGCTCGGCAAACGGCAGCGCATCGCCTTGGGCAAACAGCGCGGCCCTCTTGGTGGTGTCGGGCGGCGCGTGCCCGGCGTCGAGCGCGACCCAGCGATGCGGCATGCGGTTGGCGCGCAGCGCGTCGAGTTCGGGCAGGCCGACCTGCAGCGCATGAAAGCCGAAGACGTCGCTGACGACGCGATCGAGCTGCGCCTGCTCCCATGCCAGCAGGTACTGGCCCGGCGGCGTTTGGAGCCACGCGGTCAGTGCTTCGATGCCGGGTTGCGTATCAGACATGGGCAGACACTTGCTTGCAATAAACGGGTTGTGCGCGGGGGATTGATGTTCGACGTGCGTTTCTATAATTGCGCCGCCGATGGAACTGACTGCCCTGCCTGCGTTTTCGGACAACTACATCTGGATGTTGCATGACGGCGCACGCGCGCTGGTGGTCGATCCCGGCGACGCCGCCGTCGTGCAGCGCGCGCTCGACGCACGGCAACTCGAGCTCGCCGCGATTCTAGTGACGCACCACCATGCCGACCATGTCGGCGGCGTCGATGCGCTGCGGCCCCGCTTGCGCGGCCCGATCTTCGGTCCGTCGCGCGAAAACATTCCCAAGCCCTACACCGCCATCGACGGCGGCGACGAGGTCGAAGCGCTCGGCCTGTCGTTCGATGTCTTCGATGTGCCGGGACACACGGCAGGCCACATCGCCTATCTGCATCGGCCGGCCGGCCAAGCTCCTTTGCTGTTCTGCGGCGACACGCTGTTCTCCGCCGGCTGTGGCCGCCTGTTCGAAGGCACGCCCGCGCAGATGCACGCCTCGCTGTCGCTGCTGGCCGCGCTGCCGGGCGCGACGCGGGTGTGCTGTACGCACGAATACACGCTGTCCAACTTGCGCTTCGCGCACGCGGTTGAGCCGGACAACCGCAACATTGCGGCCTGCACCGCATGGTGCGAAGCAGAGCGCGCCGGGGGCCGGCCGACGCTGCCATCGACGATCGAACGCGAAAGACAGATCAACCCGTTTCTGCGCTGCGAAGAACGCGCCGTTGCGCACAGTGCCCAGGCTCATGGCGCCCAGAGCACCGAACCCGTGGCCGTTTTTGCCGCATTGCGCGAATGGAAGAACCAGTTTCGATGAACTTCATACTGACGACGCGACCGGCCGCCGCACTGCGCGGCGCAACGGCGCTGCTGGCGGCAGCGCTGGCCTGGCCGGCCTGGTCGCAGGCGCCGGTGGTCACGCTGACACCGAAGATCGTGCGCGCCGACGATGGCACCTTGCTGCCCGCCAACGCGGCCACCGGCACTGCAGCCGAGCTCGACAGCGACGACCCTTCGAGCGCGGTCGCGCCGCCGATCGATCCTGTGCGCCCCGACGCGCGCATCGACCTCGACGACCGCAGCGCCCGCAGCGACCTGTGGCAGCGCATCCGCAGCGGCTTCGACATCAAGGACATCGACGACCGCTACGTCAAGCAGCGCGAGAAGTATTTTTCGAGCCAGCCCGAATACATGGCGCGCATGACCGACCGCGGTGCGCGCTACCTCTTCCACATCGTCGAAGAGGTGCAGCGACGCGGCCTGCCGACCGAGCTGGCGCTGCTGCCCTTCATCGAGAGCGCGTTCAACCCGGAAGCGATTTCGTCGGCGCGCGCTGCCGGCATGTGGCAGTTCATGCCGGCCACCGGCCGTCACTTCGACTTGAAGCAGAACATCTTTCGCGACGAGCGCCGTGACGTGTTGGCCTCGACCAGCGCCGCGCTCGACTACCTGACCAACCTGCATCGCATGTTCGGCGACTGGCATCTGGCGCTGGCCGCCTACAACTGGGGCGAAGGCAATGTGCAGCGCGCCATGCGCTCCAACCGCGCAGCAGGCCGCCCGGCCGGCTATGAGAGCCTGAAGATGCCGCACGAGACGCGCGACTACGTGCCGAAGTTGCAAGCGATCAAGAACATCGTGCTGCGCCCGGCCGACTACGGCCTGGCACTGCCGGTGCTCGAGAACCACCCATATTTCCTGGCCGTGCCGATCTCGCGCGACATCGACGTCGACGTGGTGACGCGGCTGTCCGGCTTGCCGCTCGACCAATTCCGCGCGTTGAACCCGCAGATGAACAAGCCGGTGATCGTGGCCGCGGGAACCCCGCAGTTGCTGCTGCCGTACGACAACGCCAACGCCTTCGTCAAATCGTTGCCGCTGCACAAGGGCCCGCTGTCGAGCTGGACCGCGTGGACCGTGCCGAAGACGATGAAGGCGGCCGACGCGGCGCAGGCCGTCGGCATGGAGGAAGACGAGTTGCGCGAGGTCAACGCGATTCCGCCGCGCATGCTGGTGCAGGCCGGCTCGACGCTGCTGGTGGCGCGCGGCCCGCACCGTGATGGCGACGTCTCGGTGCGCCTGGCCGACAGCGCGATGATTTCGTTCTCCCCCGACGGTCCGGCGTTGAAGCGCGTGGCGCTCAAGGTCGGCAGAGGCGGCGACAGCGTGGCGGCCGTGGCCAAGCGCTATGCCGTCAGCGCGCAGCAAGTGGCGCAGTGGAACCGCGTCTCGGCAACCGGCCGGCTCGCCGCCGGCAGCACGGTGATCGTCTACGTGCCCAACACACGCGGTGCGCCAAGCGCCAAGACCACCGTGCGCACGGCCAAAGCGGCGCCAGCGACGCGCGCCAAAGCCAGCGCCGAGCGCAACAGCAAGACCGTCAAAGTGGCCAGCGGCAACCAGACACGCAAGCGCTGACGCGCCTGCCGGTCTGCCGCGGCGCGCTGCGCGGCATCGCTCTGC
>JANNJX010000083.1:0-2557 GCA_031396005.1 Burkholderiales bacterium | reverse complement strand
GTGGCTTCTGCTGATCTCATCCCTCGCCGCCTTTGCCGCGACCTTGCTC
The DNA here is from genome assembly GCA_031396005.1 of Burkholderiales bacterium. Classification (GTDB taxonomy): domain Bacteria; phylum Pseudomonadota; class Gammaproteobacteria; order Burkholderiales; family Burkholderiaceae_C; genus CADEEN01. Next base: position 2,508 of record JANNJX010000083.1, on the reverse strand, counting down.
ATCGTGCGCTTGGCGGTGCCGCTGGCGCGTTTCGTCGGCGACGCTGATCTGTCGGGCCCGCAGAAATTTCACGCGCGTCCGGTGCCGCGCATCGGCGGCGTCGGCATCGTGCTCGGCGTCGTTGCCGGTGCCGCCTGGGCGGCTTGGGAGTTGGCGCCGATGCGGCCGTTGACGCTCGGTCTTCTGTTGGCGGCGTTGCCGGTATTCGCTGCCGGGCTGGCTGAAGACCTGACCAAGGCGCAGAGCCCCCGGCGGCGCCTGTTCTTCACTGCAGTTTCGGCCGCGTTGGCGGTCTTCCTCGTCGACGCCGTGATCGTGCGCACCGACATTCCGGGCCTCGACTGGGTGGTCGGCTTCTCAGCGGGCGCGGCCCTGGTCACGGTGTTCACCGTCACCGGCGTCGCCCATGCGGTCAACATCATCGATGGCTTCAATGGCCTGGCGTCGATGTGCGTGATCCTGATGCTCGCCGGCCTGGCCTACGTGGCCTTCGACGTCAACGACCGCATCATCTTCTCGCTGGCGCTGGTGGGCATCGGCGCCGTGCTCGGCTTTTTCGTCTGGAACTTTCCGGCCGGGCTGGTCTTCCTCGGCGACGGCGGCGCGTACTTTCTCGGCTTCTACCTGGCCGAACTGGCGATCCTGCTGCTGCATCGAAACCCCGACATCTCGCCGATGTTTCCGCTGCTGCTGTGCATCTACCCGGTGTTCGAAACGCTGTTTTCGATCTACCGCAAAAAGCTGCTGCGCGGCATGTCGCCGGGCATGCCCGACGGCGTGCACCTGCACATGCTGGTCTTCAAGCGGCTGATGCGCTGGGCGGTCGGCAACTTGAACGCACGCGACCTGACGCGCCGCAACTCGATGACCTCGCCGTACCTTTGGATCCTGTGCTCGCTGTCGGTGGTGCCTGCCGTCTTGTTCTACGACAGCACCGCTATCCAGGCCGTGATGATCCTGCTCTTCGCGCTGACCTACGTGCTGCTGTACTGGCGCATCGTGCGCTTCAAGGCGCCGCGCTGGCTGGTGGTTCGGCCCTTGGAGCAGAGGAGCAAGGCCCTGAATCAGAGGAGCAAGGGATAATGCAGGGGTGATTGCAGAAACCCCCGACCTGATCGAGCCGCACGCCACGCGCTTCGACACCCTCGCTCTGGACCCCAAGCTGCTGGCCGCGGTGACCGACAGCGGCTACACGTCGATGACGCCGATCCAGGCCAAAGCGATCCCGATCGTGCTCGCCGGCCGCGATGTGATGGGCGCGGCGCAAACCGGCACCGGCAAGACCGCCGCCTTCACCTTGCCGCTGTTGCAGCGCATGATGAACCACGAAAACGCCAGTGCCTCGCCGGCGCGGCACCCGGTGCGCGCGCTGGTGCTGACCCCCACGCGCGAGCTGGCCGTGCAGGTGGCCGAGAACGTGGCCAAGTACGCCAAGCGCTCGACCTTGCGCTCGATGGTCGTCTTCGGCGGCGTCGACATGAAGCCGCAGACGGCGGAGCTGAAAGCTGGCGTCGAGGTGCTGATCGCCACGCCGGGCCGGCTGCTCGATCACATCGAGGCCAAGCACTGCGCGCTGCACCAGGTGGAGTACGTCGTCCTCGACGAGGCCGACCGCATGCTCGACATCGGCTTTCTGCCCGACCTGCAGCGCATCCTGTCGTACCTGCCCAAGCAGCGCCAGACGCTGCTCTTCTCGGCAACCTTCTCGCCCGAAATCCGCCGTCTGGCGCAGAGCTACCTGCAAGACCCGGTGACGGTGGAAGTTGCGCGGCCGAATGCGACGGCGACCAACGTCGAGCAGCATTTCTACAGCGTCGCCGATGAAGACAAGCGGCGCGCGGTCTGTCAGACGCTGCGCCAGCGCTCGATCCGGCAGGCGCTGGTCTTCGTCAACTCCAAGCTCGGCGCGGCGCGGCTGGCGCGCTCGTTCGAGCGCGACGGGTTGAAGACGGCGGCGTTGCACGGCGACAAGTCGCAGGACGAGCGCCTGAAATCGCTGGCCGCGTTCAAGGCCGGCGAGGTCGATGTGCTGGTGGCTACCGACGTTGCCGCGCGCGGCCTGGACATCGCCGACCTGCCGGCCGTCTTCAACTTCGACGTGCCGTTCAACGCCGAGGACTACGTGCACCGCATCGGCCGCACCGGCCGCGCCGGCGCTTCCGGGCTGGCGATCACGCTGGTGGCGCGCGACGACACGCGGCTGGTGTCCGACATCGAAAAGCTGATCAAGAAGAAGATCGAGATCGAGCCGTTCGAGCTGGACGATGACCGGCCCCGCGGTGCGCCGCCGCTGAAGGACTACGAATCACGCGAGGCGCGCGAGCCGCGAGAGCCGCGCGAGGCCCGCCCGGCGCGCACCGAGCCGCGGCGTGCGTCGCCGCCGGCCGATCCGTTCTTCGACCGGCCCTATGAAGCGCAGGACTCGGTCGTGCCGCCGCAATGGGACGAAGCCGTCAAGCCGGCGTCCGGTGCGCGCACGCCCAACATCCGGGCCAAGCGCAAAGTCGC
>JANNJX010000075.1:0-12736 GCA_031396005.1 Burkholderiales bacterium | reverse complement strand
TCGATGATCGCGTCGACGTACTCCTGCTCTTCCTTCTCCGGGTTGGTGTCGTCGAAGCGCAGGTGGCAGATGCCGCCGTAGTCGGCGGCGAGGCCGAAATTCAGGCAGATGCTCTTGGCGTGGCCGATGTGCAGGTAGCCGTTGGGCTCGGGCGGAAAGCGCGTGCGGATCTGCGCGGCGTCGATGCGGCCTGCCGCGTGGTGCACCGCGTCGCCAGGCGAGCCGGCAAAACGTCGCCCGTCGTTGACGTGCTCGGCGAGATCACGCTCGATGATCTGACGCAGAAAGTTGGTCGGTTTCGCCGCAGCGTCTTTCGGTTCAGACATGCAAACGATTCTATCGACCGCTTCTTTTTCTAGGCCTTTCGACCGATGCCGATTGGCGCCGTGGACTCCCTCGGACGACAGGCGCGGCGCCGGCGCTGCGTTCCTACAGTCAGTTCATGCCGCGACAACGCAACGCGGCCGTTTCTGCAAAGGAGCTCACCATGACCACGCGCTACTCGCTTCCCGCCCGCTCCGACAGTGCCGACAGCGCGCGCAGCGCGCGCGCGCTGGCCGCACTGGTGCTCGTCGTCGGCGTCCTCGGCCTGTCCCTGCTGGTGGCCTTTCTGCCCGAGGCCGATGCGCCGATGGCGGCCTCGCCCGACGCCGAGGCCGCGCAACAACCTCAGCCCACGCCCCTTGGCGCATGACGCCGTGGGCGTTGGTGTTGGCGGCCTGCGTCGGCTGCGGCCTGCTCTCGGGCTTCCTCGCCGGGCTGCTGGGCATCGGCGGTGGCCTGATCGTCGTGCCGGCGATGCTGGTGCTGCTGCCGCTGGCGCTCGACGGCACGAGCGGCCTGCAGCAGATGGCTGTGGCGACGTCGCTGGCCGCGATGATCCCGACCACCGTCGCCGCGCTGCTGACGCAGTACCGTCGCGGCTCGGTCGATCTGCCCTGGCTGCGCCGGCTGGCACCCGGCGCCTGCGGCGGTGCACTGGCCGGCGCGCTGTTGATGCCGCACCTCGATGCGCGCGCGGTGGCCGCGTTCTTCCTGGCCTACGCCGCCTACTTCTCGCTGCGCTTGCTGCTCGCCGCGCGCGGCTGCGCCTTGTCGGCGCCGTGGAACCGCTGGCCCTCGACGCCAGTAGCGGCGGCCATCGGCGCGCTCAGCGTGCTCGCGGGTGTCGGCGGCGCGGTCTTCACCGTCCCCTACCTCGAAGGCCAGCAGGTGCGCATGACGCATGCGGTCGGCACCTCGAGCGGCGTGGCGCTGGCGCTGTCGATGGTGGCCGTGGCGTCGTTCGCGTCAGCGCCGTCAGGCGCGGCGGCGCTGGTTTGCTGGCCTGCCGCCCTGGCCGTGGGCACGGCTGCGGTGTGCACCGCGCCGCTGGGCGTGCGCCTGGCGCATCGCTGGCCGACCGCGCGCCTGAAGCGCGCCTTCGCCTGGCTGCTGATGTTTGCCGCCACCGCCTCGCTCGGCAAGCTGCTGGGCGCATGAAGATCAAGGCGTGGCAGGGCGCAGGCGGCTTGCGGGCGCCGCCAGTTGAGAGTCGAATCGGCCTTGCATCATGGGCAGCGCTTTGCTGAATCTGTCGCTGCACCGCCAGGCCGCGGTGGCTGTGCTGCTGTGCGTCGTCTGCGTGCAGGCTGCGGCGCAGCAGGCGGGGGTGTGCACGCCGGCGGCTCAGCGCCCGGTGTCGGTCGATCCCAAGCAACCGGCGGTCGTCATCGACAGCGCCGATCGCATCGCCATCGACGGCAGCGTGCAGCGCGTGGCGCTTCCCGATACCGCCTACGCCGAGCCCGGCGCTGACTTCGTCGAGCGCCGCTACCGCCTGCCGATCGAGGCGGCGCAGTCGCTGTACCTGTCGTCGGTGTTCGGTCATCCGCGCATCTTGCTCAACGGCGAGGTACTGCTCGACACCATCAATGAGCCGCTCGCGCAGGAACCGCGCGGGAGCAAGCGCCAGCGCCTGCTGTCGCTGCCGCCGTGCTTGCTGACGGCGGCGGGCAACCGCATCGACATCACGCTGCGCAGCGAACGCTTCGTCGGCCTGTCGAAGGTCATGCTCGGTGGCTACGACACACTGCACGATCTGCGTAACGACAAGACGCTGTGGATGTCGACGGTGCCGGCAGGCGCCTCGGCCATGATGGCCTTCCTTGGCATGAGCGTGCTGTTGATTTGGGCGCGCCGCCGCACCGAGAAGATCTACCTGACCTTCGGTATCGCCTCGGTGGCCTGGAGCGTGCACACCGCGTGGTCGGTGTCCACCTGGGTTTGGCTGCCGCAGCCCCATGACCGAATCTGGTGGAGCGCGCTCTATGCCTTTGTCGTGGCCATGCTGATGATCTTCAGTCTGCGCTTGGCGGGCTACCGGCTACTTCGCGCCGAGCGCGGCACTTTGTGGGCGGTGGGCGTGGTGCCGGTGCTGCTGTACCTGGGGGTGATGCTGGGCGCCTTGGACAGCATCGATGTCGCACTGCGGCTCGGCCTGGTGTTGACCGCGTGTGCCGCCCTGGCCGCGGTGACGGCGGTGGCGGTGCGCGAGCGCAGCGTCGGCAGCATCTTGCTCGTCGTCGCCGCCATCGTGGCCGTGGGCCTCGGTGCGCGCGACTGGTGGGTCGACACTTTCGGCGCCGACCTGCAACCGGTGCAGTGGGCACCGTTTGCCGGGCTGCCCTTCGTCGTCCTCGTGACCTGGTTCCTGATCGACCGCTTCATCGTCACCAACGAGTCGCTCGAGCAGTTCAACCGCGAACTCGAAAAGCGCGTTCAGGCCAAGAGCGCCGAGCTGATGACAGCGCTCGACCACATGCGCGCCGCGCGCGACTGGGCCGAAACCGCCAACCGCGGCAAGACCGGTTTTCTGGCGGCGGCCAGCCACGATCTGCGCCAGCCGATCCATGCGCTGGGCCTGTACATGGGCTCGCTGCGCCATCGCCCGCTCGAAGCCGGCGCGCGCGAGATCGTCGATCGCATGGACGGCTCGGTCGCAGCACTGGAGTCGCTGCTCAATGCGCTGCTGGACATTTCGCGCATCGATGCCGGCGTGCTGGTGCCGCAGCCTCGTCCTTTCGATCTGGGCGCGTTGCTGCACCGGCTGGCCGACGAGTTCTCGCGTGAGGCGGCCGCGCGCGCGCTGCGCTTTTCCGTGCGCGTGGGCGGGGCGGCGCCGGCCAGCGCTTTGGCCGACCCGATGCTGGTCGAGCGTGTGCTGCGCAACCTGATTGCCAACGCAGTGAAGTACACGCGCAGCGGCGGCGTGCTCGTGACCTGCCGGCCGCGCGGCGCCGGTGGCGCCTCGGCGCAATGGCGCGTCGAGGTCTGGGACACCGGCCCCGGTATCGCACAGGACGAGCAGGAGCGGGTGTTTGAAGAGTTCTACCAGTCCGGCAATCCGGAGCGCGACCGTCGCGGCGGCCTCGGACTGGGGTTGTCGATCGTGCGCCGCCTGGCGCGGTTGATGAAGCTGCCGCTGGCCCTGCACTCGCGGCCCGGTCGGGGCAGCCGTTTCGTGCTCGATCTGCCCGCCTACACCCATGCGTTGTGCGCTGTCGCCTTCACGGAAGAGAAGGAATCCTTGCCGAAGATGGTCATCGCGGTGATCGACGACGACGCCGAAGTTCGAGATGCGATGCGCTCGCTGTTGCACAGCTGGCACTGCGAGGTGCTCGATGGCTCCGATGCCGACGAAGTGCTGCGGCTGGTTCGCGCGGGACACGTGCCGCCGCGGGCGGTGGTGGCCGACCTGCGCCTGCTTGGGGGGCGCGACGGCGTGGCCGAGATCGCGCGGCTGCGCGAGGCCTTCGGCGCCGACTTGCCGGCGCTGCTGGTCAGCGGCGACTCGGCGCCCGAGCGGGTGAGGGTGATGCAGGACAGCGGGCTGCCCTGGATGGCCAAGCCGGTGTCGCCGGCCCGTCTGCGCAGTTGGCTGTCCCGGGTCGGTCACGTGGCGGGCCGCGTGCAGGAGCCTGCATGAACGTGCTGATCGCTGATGACCACCCGCTGGTGCGCGACGCCTTGGCCCGCACCGTGCAGCAGCTCGGCGCCGACGTGCAGGTGCGTGAGGCCGGCGACCTCGAGGGCCTGTTGCGCCTGGCCGCGTTGGGCGACGCCGACCTGGCGCTGGTCGACCTGAACATGCCCGGCATGGACGGCGTGGCCGGCCTGCGCCGCCTGCGCGAAGCCGCGCCGACGTTGCCGGTGGTCGTGGCCTCGGGGCAGGAGGATGCGGCGACGATCCGCGCCGTGCTGGCCGCGGGCGCCGTCGGCTTCATTCCGAAAAGCGAGCGCTCCGACGTGCTGCTCGGCGCGCTGCGTCTGGTGCAGTCGGGCGGCACGTATGTGCCGTCGAGCCTGCTGGCCGCACCGCCGGCCGCGGCAGCGCCGGAGCTGACGCCGCGCCAACTCGACGTGCTGCATTGCCTGCTGCGCGGTGAGCCCAACAAGTCGATCGCGCGCGAACTCGGGTTGACCGAGGGCACGGTGAAGATCCACATCGCCGCCATCCTGCGCGTGCTGCAGGCACGCAACCGCACCGAGGCCGTCGTGCGTGCGCGCGCGCTGGGCATAGCCCAACAGGCATAGCCCGGACCTGGCTTTTGACAGGCGCGGCGGCGTCATCGCTTGCCTAAAGTGGATTCATCCACTTCAGGAGCAGACGATGACAACCCTCTTCGAGCAGACGTCGGCACACTCGTCGGCAGACCGCGCGCTGCGCCGCCGCGGCACGGTGCTGCTGGGCGTGGCCGGCGGCGCCGCGTTGGCGGTGGTGCTGGTCGCCGCGGGCACACCCGGCACGTCGGGCGACGAGCCGTTGCCCGAACGGCAGTGGGTCAATACCGCGCCGCCGCAGACGGGCGCTGGGGCGCAGCGCGTGGCCACGCTCGACGCGAGCGTCGATTGGCGTCGTGTCGAGCGCGCGCCCGAAGAGGCGGGCGCGTCGATCGCCGCTTACGAGCGTTGAAGGAGTGCGACCATGAACCTCGGCATCGCCGCACGCTCCTGGCTCACCGCGCTCACGCTGGCAGCGCCGGCAGTGCACGCCCAACCGCCGACCGCGTTCGACAACGCGATGGACGCCTATGCGCACCAGCGCTTTCGCGATGCCTTCGACGGCCTGGCGCGGCTGGCCGACGGCGGCCACGCCGACGCCGCGCGCATCGCGCTGCTGATGGTGGCCCACGGCCCGCGCCTGTTCTCGCAGCGCTTCGACATCACGACGGCGCGGCGTCGGCAGTGGCTCGACCTGGCCAGCGCGGCTGCGGCCCGCGCCGCCGGCTGACCAGACCGTGCGCTCCGTTAAGCGGCGTCAAGCCGTGCCGAGGCGCGCGCGGATGTTCTCGATGCGCGAGCGGTTGACGCCCAAGTCTTTCTGCCCGACGCGCGACGCCGAGCGCACCTGGACCACATTGGCCGCCGGGTCGAACCAGAACTCGACGTCGTCGGTGAAGCGCATCAGCGGCGTCGTGAACTGGGCATACAGGTAGTCGTCGCGCTGTTCGACGAGCTTGGAGCCTGGCAGGTCGTCGATCACCTTGGCGATCCTGGCGATCGTGGCCTTGCCGTCGCCGTGCAACGCGATCGGCGCGATGCGGGCCTCGTCTTTGCGCGGTGCGTCGGGCCACAGATCGGCCTGGCTGCTGACGCTGTTGGGCGTCTTGGCGGGTGGCTTCAACTTGCCGTCGCGCACGCCGATGTCTGCCGGCGGCTTGCCCGAGAAGGCGCCGACCCGCGCCGCCAACAGCACCGCGACGACGGCCAGCGCGATCCACATGACGATGGCCATGGCCGCTCGCTGCCGTCTCAACGCCGCCGTCCGCCGCCGAGCAGCGAGCCGAGCACACCTCGGATGATTTCTCGACCGACGGCCGAGCCGACGCTGCGCATCGCGCTGCGCGCCGCCGATTCGGCCAGGCCTTCGTGCTTGCCGCCGCGCGGGCCGGTGCTGCCGAAGATGGCCCCCTTCAGGCCGTCCATCAAGCTGCCGCCACCGCTTTCCTGCTTCGCCGCGGGTGCGCCTGGCTTGGGCGCTGGGGCGGTGCCGGGCGCCGCATCCGCCGACGCCTCGGCCCGGCCTTTCAACTTCTCGAACGCCGACTCGCGGTCCACCGTTTTCTCGTACACGCCGGCCACCAGCGACGAGGCCTGCAGCGCCTTGCGCTCGTCGGCGTTGATCGGCCCGATGCGCGAGCCCGGCGGCAGCACGAAGACGCGCTCGGTGATGCTCGGCCGGCCCTTGTCGTCGAGGAAGCTGACCAGCGCCTCGCCGACGCCGAGTTCGGTGATCGCGGTCTGCACGTCGAGCTTCGGGTTGGCGCGCATCGTGCTCGCCGCCGACTGCACCGCTTTCTGGTCGCGTGGCGTGAAGGCGCGCAGCGCGTGCTGCACGCGGTTGCCGAGCTGGCCGAGCACGCTGTCCGGAATGTCGAGCGGGTTCTGCGTCACGAAATAAACGCCGATGCCCTTGCTGCGCACCAGGCGCACGACGAGTTCGATGCGCTCGAGCAGCACCTTCGGCGCTTCGTTGAACAGCAGGTGCGCTTCGTCGAAGAAGAAGGTCATCTTCGGCTTGTCGAGGTCACCGACCTCGGGCAGCGACTCGTACAGCTCCGACAGCATCCACAACAGAAAAGTCGCGTACAGGCGCGGCGCCGACAGCAGCTTGTCGGCGGCCAGGATGTTGATGACGCCTTTGCCCTTCTCGGTCTGCATGAAGTCCGAGATGTCGAGCATCGGCTCGCCGAAGAACTTGTCGCCACCTTGCTCTTCGATCTGCAACAAGCCGCGCTGGATCGCGCCGACCGAGGCTGCGCTGATGTTGCCGTACTCGGTGGTGAACTGCTTGGCGTTCTCGCCGCAGTACTGCAGCATCGCGCGCAGGTCTTTCAGGTCGAGCAGCAACAGGCCGTTGTCGTCGGCGATCTTGAAGACCAGGTTCATCACGCCGGCCTGGGTTTCGTTCAGATCGAGCATGCGCGCCAGCAGCAGCGGGCCCATGTCGGAGACGGTGGCGCGCACCGGGTGGCCCTGTTCACCAAAGACGTCCCACAGCGTCGTCGGGCACTTCGTCGGCAGGGGCGCATCGAGGCCGCGGTCCTTCAGGATCTTCGCCACCTTGTCGGGCAACTGGCCGGTCTGGCTGACGCCGGTCAGGTCGCCCTTGACGTCGGCCATGAAGACCGGGATGCCGATCGAGCTGAAGCTCTCGGCGATCTTCTGCAGCGTGATCGTCTTGCCGGTGCCGGTGGCGCCGGTGATCAGGCCGTGCCGGTTGGCCAGCGCGGGCAGCAGGTGGCACTCGATGTCACCGTGCTTGGCGACGAGGATCGGCTCGGGCATGGAAGAGGCTCCGTGGTGGGACGACGCCAGTCTATCCAATGCCCTCGCCCGATCCGGTCAATTCGCCGGGTCGCGGCCGGCCACTTTCAGCGTCACTGTCTTGCCGCTGACAACATCGGCGCCGCTGACGACGCTGCCGGTGGCCGGGTCGTCACCGGTGACGACGATCATCACCTTCTTTCCGGTGGTGGTGTCGGTGCCGAAAACGCGGAACTTCTTCGGCTTGCTCGCCGGGTCGCGCCCGGCAGTACCCGATCCGCTGGCCGCCTGGGGGCCGTCACGCTGGGGCTTGCAGTTCATGTCATGCATCCTTTTGCGGCAGGAGAACGGGCGCTGGCGCCGTTGCCGCAACACGGCGGCGCAGCGCACGCATTGTGCGCGCGTTGCGGCCTGCGCGACGCTCAAGGCGCCTGCAGCGCGGCCTCGTCGTCATCGACGGTGGCGGTCTCGGCCGGGGCCGCCTCGATGCCGCGCAGCGCGTACTCGGCGGCCTTGCGGGCGCTCCACCAGCCGAGCATGCGCTCGAAGTCGCCATCGAACCGGCGCAGCTTGAGCGCGTCGCTGATGCTGACGCACAGCGCGCCGTCGCCGAGCGACAGAGCCTCCTGCGTCGAGCGCGCGTCGCAGTCCCAGAAGAGGCGCTCAAGGCGGTCGCTGTCGAGGCTGCTCAGGTCGGGGCTGGTCGCGTGGACCAGGGTGGCGGCGCCGAGGCAGGCCACGGCGATGGTGGTGGCGGCCAACAGCGTGGCCAGAGGGTATTGGTTGCGATTCATGGAGGTCTCCTTGTGGCATCAGTCGGTGACGAGGAACACGCGCGAGTAGCCGGCGGCGGCAAACCGGTCGACCAGGGCGGCGCCCTGGCGGCGGTCGTGCAGCGCGACGAACACCGGCGCGCGGTCGTTCAGGTCGCGCGCGGCCATCACCCCGGCGGTCATGCCCAGTGCGAGGTTGGCGTCGGGCATGCCGAAGTCGTCGTTGCAGCAGCCGTCGTCGATCCAGACGACGTCGCCTCCCAGCGCCCGCTCGAGCGCCCGGGCCTGCGAGCGCAGCGCATACAGGCCGCTGCGGGTCAGCTCGTCGCCACGCCGCGGTACAGCTTGCGGCGAGGGCGCGGCGGGATGGCCCTCGTCGTCCAGCAGCGGAGACGCCGTCGAGGCCGGGGCGGTGGTGGGGAAGGTGCCAAGCACCCAGTCGCTCTCCTCGTCGTCGAAGCCGCCGCCGCAGGCGCCGAGCGTGGCGGCCAGGGCGCAGGCTGCGAAAGTGCAGCCGGTGGTCTTGCAGAAGTTCATTGCAGTCTCCAGGGTGGGTGCGCGAAAAGGGTTTTCCGCGCTAGAGACAGGTTGCGAGCGGCGCTCCTACCGCCGTCCTACCGCGACGTGCCGCGACCCTTCAAACTGGGGAGAAGCCTCAGAGGGCGAGCGCGGCCTCGCGCACGACGGCCATCGTTTCGCTCGACGGCGAGGTGCCGTGCAATGCGAGCATGGCCTTGCAGTGGTGCCACGCGCGCAGCGCCTCGGCGCGTTCGCCGCGTGCGATTTGCGCGCGGATCAGGCGTCGCGCCAGCGACTCGGCAAGCGGGTCGGCCTCGAGCGCGCGTTCGTACAGACGGCAGGCCTGGGCCGGCGCCCGTGCTTCCAGCGCTTCAGCCAGGCGGCCCAGGGCGAGCACGAAGCGGCGCCGCGTGCGCTCTCGCGCACCGAGGGCCCAGGGCGCGTCCAGGCCGTCGAGCAGCGGCGCGCGCGCCAGGTGCAGCAGCCGATCGGCTTGCGCGAGCAGGGTCGCCGCATCGGCGCCGGGCGCAGGCTCCCAATGGCCGTCGGCCAGTGCGGCCACGTCGGTCCAGGCCCTTGTACGGTCGAGCAGCAGCTGGCCGCCGTCGAGCAGTAGCAAGCTGTCGTCGCCCAGCGTGCGACGCAGCCGCAGCAGCGCAGCGTCGAACGACTTGCGCTGTTGCTCGTGGTCGGCGTCGGGCCACAGCCAGTCGAGCGCCGTGGTCACCGGCAGCGACGCGCCGCCGTGCGCCAGCAGCGCGCGCAACAGGTCCAGCGGTCGCTGCGGCACGCGCGCGCCGCTGGCGGTGATCGGCACGCCGTCGCGCCAGACGCCGAACTCGCCGAAGCCGCGCACCACCAGCGGCCACGGCCACGCCTCGAGCGTGCGGTCGGGGCAGGGCAGGCGCGCGCGCTGCGCCCAGCGCGCCGCGTACGCGGGCTCGATGCCGCGGCGCAGCGCGTGGGCCAGCCGCTCTGCGATCACCTGCGGCAGCCACCAGCCGCTGGTGATCGCGAAGTCGTTGATCGCCCCCACGCGCAGGGCCTCGACCAGCGCGGCATCGGCTTCGTCGGCCCGCTCGAGGCGCTGCAGCCCATGCGACAGCAGCAGGCCGGCGGAGAACACGGCCAGCGTCGCGTCGATCGTTCGCGCCGCCTCGAGCGTCTGCCGTGCCGCATCGACGCTCGCCGCGTGGTGGCCGACGCCGTGCAGCGTGCAGGCCAGGCTCAGCTGATGCGCGACGCTGCGGTAGACACCACCCACCGCCTGCGACTGTTCGAGCGTGCCGCGTGCCAGCGCCAGCGCGGTCTGCGCATCGCCGCGCAACAGCGCCAACCCGGCACAGTGGTGCCAGTAGCCGGTCTGGTCCGACAACGAGCATTCGGACAATGTCTCGCGCATCGCGTCGAGGTGCCGCTGCGCGGCCGGCGCATCGTGCGCGGCCAGCTCGATCGCCGCGCCTAGCGCGTTGACACCGTAGACCTCGGTGCGCATCGCATGCCGCTCGACCAGTGCGAGCGCTTGCCGCACCGCTTCACGCCCGCGCTCGAACTGTGCCGTGAAGCGTGAAAACGCGGCCAGCCCTTCGAGCCAGATCAGCGCCTCCTCTGGCCGCAGCAGCGACAGGTCGGCGCCCGGCAGGTTGTCGAAAACCACCGCGGCCGCGCCGAATTTGCCACGCCACAGGTGGTAGTGCGCCACGGCCGCGGCGTACTTGGTGCGCGAGGGCACGCGCGCCATGCGCGGCAGCGCGCGCGGCGCCAACGCCGCCCACTCGGACAGGATCGGATGCGAAGGCTGGCGCAGGCGGATCGCCGCGCCGCAGGCCATGATTTCGGCCGCGCACTCCTCGTTCGGCCACGCCGGCCCAGGCGCCTGGGCGAGGGCCGCGTCCAGGCGCGCGATCCATGCGTCCATCGGCGTCAGCTCGGTCTCATCGAAGTAGAAGGTCTCGATCGCGGTCGCCGCGGCGAGCAGCACGCCGAGGCGGTCGCCGCCGGCGGCAAACGCATCGCAGGCCGCCGCCAGCGTCGTGCGCGCGGCGGCGAAGTCCTGCAACGGTCCGAGGCGCACCCACCAGTAGGCTGTCCACGGCGACCGGCCTGCGTGCGCCGCCGCGTCCGGCGGCAGCGCCAGCTCGCGCCACAGCGCCGGTCGGGCGAACAGGGTGGGCGAGATGGCCGCGAGTTCGGCTTCGTCGATGATCGCCCGGGGCGTGCGCGGCCTCATCAGGCAACCTGCGTGCTTCGCACTGCGGTCAATTCGCCCTTCGGGCGGCCGGGCGGGCTCATGGCGGCAGTGTCCGGATGTGCGCCGGCCGCGTCAACGCCGACCTCTAGAATCCACGCTCCCGAACTCGAACACAAAGACGATGGCCGGTCATTCCAAGTGGGCCAACATCCAGCACCGCAAAGGCCGCCAGGACGAGAAGCGCGGCAAGGTCTGGACGCGCGTCATCCGCGAGATCATGGTCGCGGCGCGCCAGGGCGGCGGCGACGCCGCCATGAACCCGCGGCTGCGCTTGGCGATCGAGAAGTGCAAGGCAGCCAACATGCCGGCCGACACGATCAAGCGCAACATCGACAAGGCCACCGGGGCGCTCGAAGGCGTGTCGTACGAAGAGATTCGCTACGAGGGCTACGGCATCGGCGGCGCAGCGATCATCGTCGACACGATGACTGACAACCGCGTGCGCACCGTCGCCGAAGTGCGGCATGCGTTCTCGAAATACGGCGGCAACCTGGGCACCGAAGGCTCGGTGGCGTTTCAGTTCAAGCACTGCGGGCAGTTGATCTTTGCGCCGGGCACGATCGAAGACGAGGTGATGGAAGCGGCGCTCGATGCCGGTGCCGACGATGTCATCGCCGGCGAGGACGGCTCGATCGAGGTGCTGACGCCGCCGACGGAATTCGAAGCGGTGAAGATCGCGCTCGAAAAGGCCGGCTTCAAAGCCGAGATCGCCGAGGTGACGATGCGCGCCGAGACGCCGATCGAGTTGAGTGGCGACGATGCCGCGCGCATGCAGAAACTGCTCGACGTGATCGAAGAGCTGGACGACGTGCAAGAGGTCTACCACAACGCCGAGATGACCGAATCATGAGTCCCCACGCTCGCTTCCGTTCGCTGCCCCCCGAGGGGGCGCGCGACCCGCTCGAGGCGGCTCGGCGCTGGCCGCAATGAAGGTGCTGGTCATCGGCAACGGCGCACGCGAACACGCTCTGGCATGGAAGCTCGCGCAGTCGTCGAAGGTGCAACGCGTGTACGTCGCGCCGGGCAACGGCGGCACGGCGAGCGATCCGGCGCTGCTCAACGTGCCGATCACCGACCTGGCGGCGCTGGCCGACTTTGCGGCGCAGGAAAAGATCGCGCTCACCGTCGTCGGCCCCGAAGCGCCGCTGGCCGCAGGTGTGGTCGACCTGTTCCGCAGTCGCGACCTGCGCATCTTCGGCCCGACGCGCGCCGCCGCGCAGCTCGAAAGCTCGAAGGCGTTTGCGAAAGACTTCATGCAGCGCCACGCCATCCCGACGGCGCATTACGCGGTGTTCAGCGACGCCGCTGCCGCGCATGCGCATGTCGATCGGCAGGGCGCGCCGATCGTGATCAAGGCCGATGGCCTCGCGGCGGGCAAGGGCGTCGTCGTCGCGATGACGGCGGACGAAGCGCACGCGGCGATCGACTTCATGCTGCGTGAGCTGGGCACGGTCGTCATCGAAGAATTCATGGCCGGCGAAGAAGCCAGCTTCATCGTCGTTGCCGACGGCAAACATGCGCTGGCGCTGGCGACGAGCCAGGACCACAAGCGCATCGGCGACGGTGACACGGGGCCCAACACCGGCGGCATGGGCGCGTACTCGCCGGCGCCGGTGGTCACGCCGGCGGTGCACGCGCGCGTGATGCGCGAGGTCATCCAGCAGACGATCGCCGGCATGGCGGCCGACGGCCATCCCTTCAGCGGTTTTCTGTATGCCGGCCTGATGATCGACGGCGACGGCAGGGCGCGTGTCGTCGAGTTCAACGCGCGCCTGGGCGACCCCGAAGCGCAGGTGCTGCTGATGCGCCTGAAGAGCGATCTGTACGAGCTGCTGATGGCCGCCACCGACGCCGAAGGTGACGGCGTGCGCGACGTCGAACTGCG